>JALWTY010000164.1 GCA_026993265.1 Desulfobacterales bacterium | reverse complement strand
TTTTCAAACAGCGCAATTTCGCCGCCGCGTCCTGCGGCGGATGATGGACTCGTTGTTACGAGTCCATCAAAAAAGGCTCGACCACCTCGGCGAGCTGGGGCTTTGAGACCCCGCCCACCATTGCCCCGGCGATCTTTCCGTCAGGGGAAATGATAATGGTCTGCGGCAGTATCCTGATGGAATAGCTGGCGGCAAGTTTTCCGTCCGCGTCGAGGATCACGGGAAACTCGATGGCGAGCTTGTCCCTGAACTCCCTGACCTCGCTTTCCTTCTGCCATTCGGCGACATATACGGTGGCAAGCCCGCGACCGCGGTTTTCCTTCTGGTACTCGCCAAAGGCCTTGGTGTCGGCCCGGCAATAGGGACAGTCAGGCTGGAAGAATCGCAGCACCACCGGCCCGCCGCGCAGGCTCGCGAGCGCGACCGTCTTGCCGTCGAGATCCCTTGCGGTAAAATCAGGGGCCGCATCACCTATACGCAGCCTCTCAGGCTCTGACGGCGAGCATCCGGCCACGGCAACGAGCGCAAGAAACAGGATCAACAATCGCGACATACGCAAGATTCCCTCCCCTTTTCATTTGGCGGTAAGGGCAACAATATTACAAAGCGCCGCGTGATGCAAATCCGTCAGCCCGTTGAAAGACCACTGCGCTCGCGACCTTTCTCAACGGGCTGCAAGGCCGCGGCCGGGGGTGCGGCCCGGCGGCAATTGTATTATGCTGAAACACGATCCCTCCGGTCCATGACCGGCGAAAGCTCATGGAGGAACCGGCCATGAAAAGGACAGGCAGCATGATAACCGGGGCTGTTGTCGCGGCGGCGGTCGCCGTCATGATAACCGTTGCCAGGCATCCGGCCGGAGCCGGCTGGTGGTGGCCCTTCGCGGCCCGCGGGAACGGCCCTGCCGGACCGGCGGCCGGGGTTTACAACGGCACTTTCTACGTCGCCGCCATGGGCGGCCACTTTGCCGAGGCGGTCATAACCATAGAACCGTCATCGCCCGCCCCGCTCCACCTGCGCAGCCTCGACCGCATCATCATCGGCGACGCGGACAGCCACCCCACCCACGACCCCAGGATAGACGTGGCCGACCGCAACATCCTCTTCTGGTCCACCTATCATATCGATCCGGAAACCGGCATGCCCCACGTGGGCAAGAGCGATCTCAGGACCGGCCGCAAACTCGCCGACGTCAGCGTGCCGGTGCCGCCGCAGGCCACCCGCACGAACCACATGTACTGCGCCTCGGCCCAGACCAGGGACTACTACCTGCCCATCACCATGAGCAACAAGGCCTACATCAGCGTGTTCCGCAAACGCGACCTCAAACACATCCGCGACGTGTTCCTCGAGGGCACCGGCGCCGACATCGGCGAGCCCTACCTCTTCTATCACGGGGTCAACTCGCCTGACATGAAAAAGATCCTCATCACCATCAACGAGGCCGAAAGCCCCCAGGGCCGGCCGGTGGGCCGCTGCCACCTGATAATGCTCGACGCCGGCGATCTCGTGGCCGGCAAGGTGACCGTGCTTGCGAAAAACGTGATCCCCGGCACGCCCGGAAAGACCATGAGCTTCCGCCAGACCTTCTCGCCCGACGGCCGCCTGATAGCCAACTCCGGCGGCGACCGTATGTGGCTGATAGACGCGGAGACCCTGACCCTGCTCGACGTGGAGATGATGGGAAGGCTCGAGGAAAACCACGACGCCATCTTCACCCCGGACGGACGTTACATAATCGCCACCTCCCGCACCAAGACACTGACCGGCGGCAACGCCCCGCGCATCACCCGCAAGAACCCGGTCTGCCGGGCCGAGGTCAGCGGCAGCGAGCTGGGGCCGGACGACTACATCATGGACGGCCAGCTCAAGCTCTACGACGTCAAGGCCCGCCGCTTCACCGGTCACGCCACCTCGGTATGCCTCTCCTGCCACAACGAGGAAGGCGTGGATGAACATGCGGTCCTCTGCGGACTGGATGCAAACTGGCAGTAGCCCCTGCCCGCCATGCCGCGCCTCTCCCTCCCGGCAATCGCCCTGCGCGGCCTGACGGCGCGCCCCTTGCGCGGGCTGGCCCTGGCCGCGGCCCTGGCCATGCTTTCCGCCCTGGTTGCCTTTGCCGTGGTGTTCGTCTCCTCGGTCAACAACGCCATCCGCTCCACCACCGACCGGCTGGGAGCGGATATCGTCCTGGTGCCGGTCGGGGCCCTGGAGCGGGCCGAGGAGTTCCTTCTCGAAAGCCGTAAGAAGGTTTTCTACATGGACGGCGGCGTGCTCGCAAAGGTGCGCCGGATAAAGGGCGTGGCCGCGGCAACGCCGCAGATATACCTGCGCACCCTGAGATCGGGATGCTGTTCGGTCATCGAAGGCCAGGTGGTCGTCTTCGACCCGGAAAGCGATTTCGTGATCTCGCCCTGGCTTGCCGGCGGCAGAATGCCGGAACCGGGCGAGGTAGCGGTGGGAAGCTACGTGCACGAGTACCTGGGGCTCATCGACACCCCGTCGCTGTTCGGGCGGAAGATGAAGGTGTCTGGGCACCTGCGCCGCACCGGCACCGGCCTTGACAACGGCATCTTCATGCGCGCGGAAGACCTCGCCGCCATCACTCCGAAAGCCAGGGGCGAATACCGGCCCGGCATGGTATCCATCGTCTTTGTCAGGATCGCAAAAGGCGAAGACGCGGACACGGTCGCGGCGAGAATCCAGTCGGAGATATTCGACGCGGGCGTGCTCACCAGGGGCAGCATCGGCCGCGGCCTGGCCGCGGTGCTTGCCGACATGGTGAGAATATTTTCCATCACCATTCTGGTGTCAGCCGTCCTCACCACCCTGCTCGCCTGGTCGGCCTTTGCCGCCATGACCGCGGAAAAACGGCGCGAGGTCGGCATATTCCGCGCCCTGGGAGCGACCAGAACCCAGGTGCTCGGCATCTTTCTGTTCGAGGCGGCGCTATACGCCGCAACCGGCGGCGTATGCGGCGCGGCCGCGGGCATTGCCATCGCGGGCGGGCTCGTATCCGGATTCAATCTGGTGCGGGAAACGGGAGCGCCGCCGGTTGCGGCGGCCACCTACGCGCTCGCCACAGCAGCGGCGATTTCATGCGCCGCTGCCGTGTGTTTCACCGGCGCGGCCGCGCCGGTTGCAAGACTTTCCCGCATGGACGCGGGACAGGCGCTTCAGGAACGCTGAGTCTGACAGCCCGTTGGAAAACGTAGCTGGCGCTCACGGATTCCGATCCATGGCCGCGAGCATCGCCTCCGCAGCCCGGCGCGAGGCTCCGGGGCCGCCCAGGGCCCGGGCCACCGCGGCAAGACCGGCGAGCATCCGCTCCCTCTCAGCACCGTCCATGAGCGGGGCCAGGGCCGCGGCGATGTTTTCGGCGCAGGCCTCATCCTGTAGCAATTCCTCCACCACCTTTTTCCCGGCGATCAGGTTCACCAGGGAAAAAAACTCGGTTTTGACCAGCATCATGCCCACGTGGTAGGTGAGCGGCGAGACCCGGTAGGCCACCACCGGCGGCACCCCGAGCAGGGCAAGCTCCAGGGTGACGGTGCCGGAAGCGGCGCAGGCCGCGCTGCAGGCGGCCATGGCGCTGTAACGGTCCTGTGGCCCTGCAGGAAAGAGCTCCATCCCGGGCGGAGCCAGGGATAAAACCCAGTCCCGGTCGAGCCCGGGCGCAAGCGGCAGAACCGCGTTGACCCGGCGGCCGAGTTTTTCGGAAAGGAGAAGCACGCCACGGCAGAACTCGGGCAGCATGTGCTCCACCTCGCGGCGGCGGCTGCCCGGCAGCACCGCCACCGCAGGAGCGGCCGGGTCCGCGCCCAGGCCTGAAAGAAAATCGTCTCTTGGGGTTATCCGGGCGCGGGAAAGCTCGTCTGCCAGGGGATGGCCCACGAACTCGACATCCACCCCGTGGCGGGCGTAGAAATCCTTTTCAAATGGCAGGATCACCGCCATCCGGTCCACCAGGCGGCGGATCTTTTTCACCCGCCCCTGCCGCCAGGCCCAGATCTGCGGACTGATATAGTAGAAAACCGGGATGCCGAGTCTCTTTGCCCTTGCGGCGAGCCACAGGTTGAACTCGGGAAAATCGATGAGAACGAGCAGGGCGGGGCGCCGGCACTCGAGCGCGCGGACGAGTTCGGCCCGGGCCGCGAGGATATCGCGGAAATGGGTCAGAACCTCGGCCAGGCCCACCACCGCCACCCTGGAGTTGTCCACGACGATATCCACCCCGGCGGCGCGCATGGCCGCGCCGCCCATGCCGCAGAACGCGACATCCGGGGCGATATCCCGGGCGGCCAGGACCAGGTTGGCCGCGTGCATGTCGCCGGACGGCTCTCCGGCCACGATCATTATCCGGCGGTTCTGCAAGGGCACACCATGTCGGAAAGGATTATCAGCCCGTTGAAAAACTACTGCGCTTGACGATGCTGCGTCAAAATCCGGCTCAAAATGCTCATTTACTCCATGTAAACTGCGCTTCTTCGCCGGATTTTTCCTTGCCTCGTCTGCGCTCGCTACGTTTTTCAACGGGCTGTTATGGCAAAGCCGGCGTTGTCAGGAACGCGGCACATGTTTGAGATTGTCCTTGATGGCCCGGATTATCCTCCGGGCCATTTCCAGGGCCTCGCGGCCCTCCCGGCCCGAGACCAGGGGAGTGCGGCCGTGGATGACGTTGGCGGCGAAATCGCGCAGCTCCATCTCGAGGGCATCCTTTTCCACGTAGCAGCTCTGGACGATCTCCCGCCTGGGCTGGCCTTCCTCGTCGAATCCGTCGAGCTGTTTTATGTAGGTCAGCTCTTTCTTGCCGTAATCGACCGCGATGAAGGAACCGGGCTGAAACACGCGCAGCCGCCTGATGTTGTCGCGGGATATGCGGCTGACAGTGACGTTGGCGGTGCAGCCGTTGGCGAACATGAGCCTGACGTTGGCGATGTCGGTGGAATCCGTGACCACCGGCATGCCCACCGCGTGGAAGTCGGCCACCGGCGAATCAACGATGCTCATGATGATGTCTATGTCATGGATCATCAGGTCGAGGACCACGTCAACGTCAGTGCCCCTGGGCTTGAACATGTGAATGCGGTGGGACTCGACAAAGAGCGGCGTGGTCAGGTACTCGGCCATGGCCATGACTGCGGGGTTGTAACGCTCGAGGTGCCCGACCTGGAGCACGAGGCCGCGCCTGTCCGCCTCCCCGATGAGATCGTCCGCCTCGGCCACAGTGGTTGTCACCGGTTTTTCCATCATCACATGGACCCCGGCCCGCAGACATTCCATGCCCACCTGATGGTGCAGCGGCGTGGGCACCACCACGCTGACCGCGTCAACCTCCTTCAAAAGATCGCGGTAATCGGCAAAGGCGCGGGTATGGTTCATGGCCGCCACCGCCTCGGCCGCCTCCAGGTTGACGTCCGCCACCCCGACGAGTTCGACTCCTTCCATGGCCGCATACTTCTGGGCGTGGAACTTGCCGAGGTAGCCGACCCCTATCACCCCTGCCCTGAGCGCCATTTCCCTCCTCCTTGCAAATAATACGGGCCAAAAGGCCAAAAGGGATCAAATCATGATCCATTACTCCTTCTTGTCCCCGGCACCGAAAAGGGTCGGCGGCGCGTCTTCTCCGGACGCGGCCCCGCGCTCGCCCTTTCTCACCTTGCGCACCACCCGCGGCGACACCCGCCGTCCCTTGGCCGCGGCGCCCTTTACCAGGACGTCGTTCATGTCGAGCTCGACGATGTTGCTCTTCGCCCGGGCCGAGGGGGCGAGCTGGATGCGAAGGTAGTCGTCTCCCACTGAGATGTACTGGATGAAGGAACGCGGATGCTCGTCGAACAGGCGGTACTCCCGCTCGATGATGAACTTCGGCATCCGGAAGCGCTTGACATAGGAAAGCCCTTCGCGGCCGTTGCGGTAGACCAGATTGAAGACAAGCCCTTTCTCCACCTTGCCGAACCAGACGAGGTCCTGACCCACGTAGACCTTTTCGGCCACGTTTATCACCTTGTACAGGCCGTTCTTGTAGACGAGCATGACCCGGTCGTACTCTGAACAGGCAAAAGAGCCGCCCTCGCCCTTGACCTGGGAGCCCAGGAAACCGGTATCAGGATCGTATGAAACCGTGAGGTTGGACAGGGCCACCCTGCGGGCCACCACCTCGTCGAAACTGGCGAGCTCGGTGCGGCGGGGGTAATCCTTGCCGTACTTTTCCAAAAGACCGTCGATGTAGCGGATGGTGAAACCGACAATGTCCTCCAGATCGGTCTCCACCTCCTTTATCCTGGCGCGGATATCGGCGATGTCCTTTTTTTTCTGGTTGATGTCGTAACGGGAGATGCGCTTGATCCTGATCTCGAGCAGACGGTCCACGTCCTCGGCGGTCACCTCCTGCTCGAGGCGGTCGAGGAAGGGCTCGAGGCCGGCGAGCACGGCCTCGAGCACCGCCTTGAGGCTGCGGCATTCCTCGATTTGCTTGTAGATGCGCTCCTCGATGAAGATCTGCTCGAGCAGGCTCGCGTGCAGCTTTTCCCGCAACCGGCCCAACTCTATCCTGAGCTCCTCTTCCAGGTAGCCGAGCAGGCTATTGACGTTGTCACGCAGGACGTCGTCCACGGTGAGCACCACCGGGGTGTTGTCGCGGATGACGGTCAGGCTCGGGCTGATGGAGACCTCGCAGTCAGTGAAGGCGTAGAGGGCGTCGATGGTCTCGCTCGCGTAGATTCCGCGGGCCAGTTTTATCTCTATCTCCACCTCCTCGGCGGTGTAGTCGTTGATGGACTGGATCTTGACCCGGCCGGCCCGCACCGCCTTCTCCACGCTCTCGATCAGGCTCTCGGTGGTGCAGGTGTGGGGGATCTCGCGGATGACCAGGGTCTTTTCGTCCACCGCCTCGATCCGGGCCCGGCAGCGCAAGCGGCCGTTGCCGCGGTCGTACTGGCTCGCGTCCAGGATGCCGCCCTTGGGGAAATCGGGAAAGATCTCGAAGTCCTCGCCCCTGAGGATGGCCTTCTCCGCTTCGAGAAGCTCACAGAAATTGTGAGGCATTATGCGGGTGGCCATACCCACGGCAATGCCCTCGGCCCCGAGAAGCAGGAGCATGGGGAGCTTTGCCGGCAGCCGTTTCGGCTCGCGCATCCGGCCGTCGTAGGAATCGACGAACTCGGTGAGATCCGGGTTGAACATGGTCTCCCGCGCAAGCCGGGTCAGGCGGCACTCGATGTACCGGGGAGCCGAGGCCTGGTCGCCGGTGAAGATGTTGCCGAAGTTGCCCTGCCTCTCGATCAGGTATTCCTTGTTGGCCAGGTTGACCAGGGCGGCGAAGATGGAGGCGTCGCCGTGGGGGTGGAGCTTCATGCACTCGCCCACCACGTTGGCCACCTTGTGGAAACGGCCGTCGTCCATGTTGAACAGGGTCTGGAGGATGCGCCGCTGCACCGGCTTGAGGCCGTCGGCCAGGTCGGGGATGGCCCGCTCCCGGATGACGTAGGAAGTGTAATCGAGAAAATTTTCGTCAAACAGGCGGTGCAGTTCGCCGTATTCAGGGCTGTCCATCTCTTGCCTCGATCCCTTGCGGCCTCGCGGTTACTCGACCACCAGGTTCTTCATGATGTATTCCCGCCGCTGCGGCGTGTTCTTGCCCATGTAGAAGGAGAGGATCCGGGGCACTTCCTTCAGGCTGTCGATACTGACCTCGCGCAGCCGCATGTCCGGGCCGATGAAGCGCTTGAACTCCCGGGGCGATATCTCGCCCAGCCCCTTGAACCGGGTGATCTCCACCTTTTTCTTCTTCTTGCCGCGGCCGGCGAGCCGTTTCACCTCCCGCTCCTTTTCCTCCTCCGAGTAGCAGTAGGCGGTCTCCTCGTGGTTGCGGACCCGGAAGATGGGGGTCTCGAGAATGAAGACGTGGCCGCGCTTGACGATGGACTCGAAGTAGTGGAGGAAGAAGGTGAGGAGCAGGTTTCTGATGTGCAGGCCGTCCACGTCGGCGTCGGTGGCGAGGATGATGCGGTCGTATCTGAGGCCGCCCACCGACTCCTCGATGTTCAGGGCCCGCATGAGGTTGTACATCTCGTCATTCTTGTAGAGCAGGGCCATGCTCTGGCCGTAGACATTGAGCGGCTTGCCCTTGAGGGAGAAAACCGCCTGGGTCATGGGGTCGCGGGAGCTGACGATGGACCCGGCCGCGCTCTGGCCCTCGGTGATGAAGATCATGTTCTCCCGGCCCGGCTTCGAGGGTTTGCCCTTGGAGGGGTGGTACTTGCAGTCCTTCAACTGGGGGATCTTGATCGAGACCTTTTTCGCCCGGTTGCGGGCCTCCTTCCTCACCTGCTGGAGATCGCGCCTGATCTTGGCGCTGCGCTGGATCTTCTCGACGATGATCTCGGCCACGTCGGTGTGGCGGTAGAGATGGTCGCACACCACCTCCTTGACCCGGTTGACGATGCCGGCGCGGATATCGGTGTTGCCGAGCTTGTTCTTGGTCTGGGACTCGAACACCGGGTCCTTGACCTTGACAGCCACCGTGCCGACTATGCCCTCGCGCACGTCCTCGCCGGAGAACTTCTTGCCGGCGAACTCGTTGATCCCCTTGAGCAGCCCCTCGCGGAAGGCGGAGAGGTGGGTGCCGCCCTCGCTGGTGTAGGTGCCGTTGACAAAGGAGAAGTAGGTCTCGCCGTAGGTGTCGGTGTGGGCAAAGGCGAACTCCAGGGTCTTTTCCTTGTGGTGAATGGGATCATACAGCCTGGTGCCCTCGACCTCGTCGTCGAGGAGGTCGAGAAGGCCGTTTTCGGAAAAGAAGAGTTCGCCGTCGAGGTCAAGGGTGAGGCCGGCGTTGAGATAGGCGTAGCGGGCCAGCCGTTTTTTCAGGAATTCCCGGTTGAAGCGGAAATCCGGAAAGGTCTCGGGATCGGGCCGGAAGATCACAAGCGTGCCGTTTTCCTCCCCGCTCTTGCCCCGCTCCTCTTCCACCAGTTCGCCGCGGCGGAAAAGGGCCCGGGCGAACTCGCCATCCCGGAAGGAGACGACCTCGAAACTCTCGGACAGGGCGTTGACCGCCTTGGTGCCCACGCCGTTGAGCCCCACCGAGAACTGGAACACGTCGTCGTTGTACTTGGCGCCGGTGTTTATCACCGACACACATTCCACCAGCTTGGCGAGCGGAATGCCGCGGCCGTAGTCCCGCACCGAAACCCTGCCGTGGTCATCGATGCGGATGTCGATGCGGTCGCCCGCGCCCATGATGAACTCGTCCACCCCGTTGTCGATCACCTCCTTCAGGAGGATATATATGCCGTCGTCGGGGTGCGAGCCGTTGCCGAGCCGGCCGATGTACATGCCCGGCCGCAGACGGATGTGCTCGATGGAGCTTAGGGTCTTGATCTTGTCTTCGCTGTATGTCGTCACGGGCGCGTTCATTATACGGTTGTGAGAATCCCTGATCTGGTCTCCACGGCGGACGCGGGACAGGAGAGAAAACGTTACCGACAATAGCTTTCTTTGCATGAGGACGCAAGAGCTTTACCTGACCAGGAGACAGGAAACAGGAGACAGGAGGGGGCGTTGGCTGCGCCGTGCGCCGGGCACGGCCTGCGCCATTGCCCGCCCTGGCGGCCGCCGGAATGAGCAAGAGCCGGGACCGCCGCCCGGCGCACAGCCTGTAAATTAAACTCCTCCTGTCTCCTGTTTCCTGTCTCCTGTCTCCTGCCTTGCCATCGCCCGGCGTCTGGGTTAGGCTTTTTCTCCGGTTACAACCACAGGAAAACAACCAGGACGACACCAAAAAATAAAAATGGAAAAACAGGATCTGAACGTACAAGAGGTGATCTGGAATCTCGACGATCTCTACACCGGCCGCGACGACCCGGCCCTGCAGCGCGATCACCGCTGGTGCCTGGACAGAAGCGAAGAGATAGAAAAAAAGTACTCCGGCCGGGTGGGAGAACTCGACGCGACCGGGCTGTTCGCCCTGGTGGAATCGCTCGAGGAGCTGGACTGCCGCCTCGGCAGCATATCCACATTCGCCTACCTCGGTTTCGCCACCAACACCCGAGACGAGGCTGCGGCCGCCTTTCTCCAGGAGATCCGGGAAACCGCGAGCCGGATCGACACCAGAACCGTGTTCTTCGAGCTGGAATGGAACGCGGTGCCGGCCGAACGGGCGGAGGAACTCTGCCGCGCCCCAAAGCTGGCCCGCTACCGCCACCACCTGGAAAGCATGCGCCGGTACGCCGACCATCTCCTTTCCAGGGAGGAGGAAACCCTGCTGCTCGAACGGGCCCCGGTTGGCCGTTCGAGCTGGACCAGCCTGTTCGACAAGGTCATGGGCCACATGAAGTTCGGGGAAGACGGACGCACCGAGGAAGAGGTCCTCTCCGACCTCTACAGCCCGGACCGCGAAACCAGGAAAAAGGCGGCCGGAGAACTTACCTGCGGGCTGAAATCACAGCTCCACGTCCTCACCCACATCTTCAACACCATTCTCGCCGACAAGATGATCGACGACCGGCTGCGGCGCTACGGTTCGTGGCTGTCGTCCATGAACCTGTACAACGAACTCGAGGACCGCACGGTCGAGGTGCTGACGAAGGCGGTCACCAGCCGCTACGACATCCCGGCCCGTTATTACCGCCTGAAAAAAGAACTGCTCGGCCTTGACGAACTGTTCGACTACGACCGCTACGCCCCCCTGCCGCATCTGCCGGAAAAGGTCATCACCTGGGACGAGTGCCGGGAAATGGTGCTGGAAGGATTCGCCGCCTTCTCCCCGGAGATGGCCGACATCGCGGCCAGGTTCTTCGAGCGCGGCTGGATTCATGCGCCGATAATGGAGGGCAAGCGCGGCGGCGCGTTCGCCCACCCTTGCGTGCCGGAGGTACATCCCTACGTGATGGTGAACTACAACGGCACCCTGCGCGACGTCTCCACCGTGGCCCACGAACTCGGCCACGGCGTCCACCAGTACCTGGCGGCAAAACAGGGCTACTACAACAGCGACACCACCCTGGTGCTGGCCGAAACCGCCTCGGTGTTCGCGGAGCTGATTCTGTTCAAGGGGCAGATGGAGCTTCTCGAAACCGCCGGGGAAAAAAGGAGCTTCATCGCCCAGAAGCTGGAATCCATCTTTGCCACCGTGTTCCGGCAGGTGGCCATGAACCGCTTCGAGGACGCCATTCACAACAAACGGCGCAATGACGGGGAACTCTCCGCGGACGAACTCGGCGAGCTGTGGATTAGGACACAGAAGGAGATGTTCGCGGACAGCGTCACCCTCACAGACAACTACCGTGTCTGGTGGTCGTACATCCCCCATTTTCTGAGCACGCCGGGGTATGTCTACTCCTACGCCTTTGGCGAGCTTCTCGTGCTCTCCCTCTACCGCCTGTACACGGAAGATCCGGCAGGATTCGTGCCCCGCTACCTCGAGCTTCTCGCCGCCGGCGGCCGCGACACCCCGTACCGTCTCCTCGCCCCCTTTGGCATCGACCTCGACGACCCCGGTTTCTGGCACGGCGGGCTCGGTCTGATAGACGAGATGCTCGGGGAGCTTGAGGAATGATGCGCAAGCCCGCGAAGCTGCGCGAGGCCGGAAGAAAGAGGCCGGCGATATCGGCGGGTTGCGAACCGGGCTGCCCGGCCTCACCCCTCCAGCATCCGCCGCACCGCCCTGATAAGCACGGCAGGCATTACCGGTTTGCCGATAAAGTTGCGGCCGGGCACGAGTTCATCCGCGTACTCGTCCAGGGAATCGAGGAATCCGGACATGTAGAGAACCCGGCCCTCGAGCCGGGGGTTGCGCTGCAATAGCTCCCGGACAACCTCGATGCCGTTCATGTCCGGAAGGACGACGTCCGAGATCACGAGGTCGAAGTCCGCGCCGGCCTTGAGGGCCGCGGCCCCGCAATCGCAGGCGGTCACCCGGAAGCCCTCCTGATCGAGGATCCTGGCCAGGTATCCGCGCACCATCCCGTCGTCCTCGATCATGAGTATCCCGGCCTCGGGCCCCTTCCCGGCCGCGGCGGGCCTGCCGCCCTCTTCCGCGGCCGCGGCCCGCGGGAAGTAGAGGCGGAACACCGCCCCCTCTCCCGGCCGCCCATCAACATAGACGTTGCCGCCGAGCCGTTTCATCGCCCCGTATACCGTGGCCAGGCCAAGGCCGCGGCCGGGCGCGCCCGAGGTGGAGAAAAAGGGATCGAACACAAGGTCGGCCACCTCCGGCTCGATGCCGCGGCCGCTGTCCTCCACCTCGAGGAGGACGTAGTCGCCGGGCCGCATTCCGGGCAGGCGGGCGGCCAGGTCCGGGGAAAAACCGATATTACGGCAGGCAAGGGTGAACCGGCCGACGGCGTCCATGGCCTCGCGGCTGTTGTGGGCCAGGTTGAAGAGGATGTTTTCCAGCAGGTCGGCGTCGGCGTGGATGGGCCAGATATCCTTTTCCGAGGAGACCTCTATGGTTACCCCGGGTCCGAGGATGTGTGCGAGGTTCTTCTGCTGGCTGTCGATGAACCCGCCCAGGTGGATGTCCCGCATCTCCACGTCGCCATGGCGGCCGAAGGTGGAGATCTTGCGCACCAGGTCCGCGGCCCGGCGGCAGGAGGCGGAGATGGCCTCCAGGTTCCTGCGGCGCTTGTCGTCCTCTTCCATATCAAGCATGGTGAGCATGGCGTAGCCGCTTATGCCGGTGAGGATGTTGTTCAGGTCGTGGGCGAGACCGCCCGCGAGCCTGGAGATCGATTCCAGCCGACGGGACCGGGCCATCACCGAAAGCAGGCGGTGCTTGTCCTTCTCGGCCCGGTTGCGCTCGATTATCAGGGCCAGGGTGTTGGCCAGGGCGGAGAGGAATTCCTCCTCGTCCGGGTCCCTGGAGCTGTCCATGGCCATATAGACGTTGAGCACCCCGACCACCCGGCCGCGCGAGCTAACCGGCACGCAGTAATGACGGTGGGGCTCGGCGTTGGCGAAATGGAACTCGTGGACCTCGTCGTCGCAGGAGGCGGCCATGATGCGGCCCTCGGCCGCGACCCGGCCGCAGACGCAGGTTCCGAACGGCACCCGGGAACAGACCTTGAGCTGCTCCTCGGAAAAGCCGCGTTGCGCCATCAGCGTCAGGACCCCGTCGCCGTTTTCCACGGTGAAGATGGCGCCCTTGGGCAGCATCCGGGGAAAGGAGAGCGACAGGGCCACGTCGAGGAGGTGTTCGAGCTGTTGCTGGTAGGGAATGTCGGTGATGAGGGTCTCGAGCACCGAGTTGACCATCCTCTGGACGGACAGCAGGCGCATGATCCGGGCCGAGGCGCTTCTCCGCTCGCTCACGTCCCTGGCCACGCCCATGTACCCGCGCAGCTTTCCTTCAGCGGAAAACAGGGGAATGGCGCTGGTCTCGAGGTACACCGCCGCGCCGCCGGCGCGGCGGAAGATGAACTCCCGGGAGGAAAAACGCTCCTGCTTGCCGAAAAGCCGTTCGATGACAACCTCCCGGCTGGTCTCCTTGCCCTCCCCCGTGTGGAGGAAATCGGCAAAGCTCCTGCCGACCACCTCAGCCGGCCCAACCCCGAGGATATCCCTGACCCTGGGGCTCGAATAGGTGAACATCAGGGCTGCATCCACCTCCCAGATCCAGTCGGTGGAGTTCTCCTCGAGCCGCCTGAGGCGCTCGGTCCTTTTCATCATCTCCACAAGGAAATGTTTCTGCTCCTCGTGGTGGACATTGATCTCGGACTCGTTCCTGGCGATTCGCTCGCTTATCTCCATGAAACGGGCGAGACGGCGGGCTATGGACAACAGAACCGCCCGTACGGCCGCGGCCGGTGTCTCCGGCGGCAGGAAGGTTACCAGCAGGGAGTCGAAGCCGAAATCCCCAAGATCGAGTCCGGGATCGACCAGAACCACCCCGGCCAGCCACCCGGCATCGCTGCCCGCGGCCCTGGCCAGAGCCTCGCCGTCATCGGAGAGAAAGAGGGTGCCGCCCTCGAGAAGCTCGGGCAGAACCTGTTCCGGCGGCCCGGCCTCGACGAATTCGAGGTCGCCCTGTCTGCCAAGAAATTCCGCCCGCCGCTCCGGGCTGCCAAGAAACACCGCCACCCTGTGACATTCCATACCTGTCTCCGTGATCTTTTCCCCCGTGCCATACAGCTTGTGGAACCGCACTGAATCAAACACTGATATTACCACAGCGTGGCAGCATAAAAGGAAGAAAAAAATCCGCCCGCGGCATATTTATGCGATATTATTTCTCATTATTATCAAGGAGTTGGCAGACACGGACACGGTCGAAAAATGCGATGCCTGGGCATGGTTGGGAGGGGAAAGCGACCAGGGCCGTTCAGGCGCAGCGCTGCAGCCCGCCCTCCACCTTGCCGCGCAGCTCTTTTCCGCCGAGGAGCTCGATCAGGGCAAGGGCGAAATCCATGGCTGTTCCCGGTCCCCTTGAGGTGACGATCCGGCCGGACACCACCACCGGATCGGACGAGAGCTCGGTGGCGGCAAGGTTCATGGACTCGAGGCAGCCGGGGTACGAGGTTGCCCGCTCGCCGTCGAGGATTCCGGCTGCGGCAAGCACCATGGGCGCGGCGCAGATCGCCGCCACCATCCGGCCCTCACCGTGCTGTTTTCTCAAGAGATCCAGCACCCGGCCGTCGGCCCTGAGGTTGTCGCTGCCGGGCTGGCCGCCGGGAAGGACTACCAGGTCGAATTCCTTCCCCTTCTCCTCGACCGCGGCAAGAACCGTATCCGGAACAAGCACCACCCCGCGGCTCGCCCGCACCGGCGCGCCGTCGTCCCCGAGCCCGCAGGCAATCACCTCGAACCCGGCCCGCCGGAGCAGGTCGATCACGGTCACCGCCTCGAGCTCCTCAAACCCTTCCGCCAGAAGCACCAGAACCTTTTTCATTGTCAGCATCCTCCTCTGTTCTCCCCATTCCGGTTCCCGCCGGGCCGCTTTGCGCCGGTTGCAAAAGGCGGGGCAATGGGGTAATCAATCCTGACCTCCCCGTAAAAGTCGATGCGGCCTTTTTACGGGGAGGAAGGCAAAAATCAAAAGTAAAAAGTAAAAAGTGCCGGCAGGTTACGGATTGGATATCTTTTGCCCCCGGAGCTGTTTCAGGCTCCTGCGAGGCCATCAATTCCTGCAATCCGTCCCCGGACCCTCACGGATTCAGGGAGGTCTATAAAATGAGCCAACGCGCCTACAATTTCAACCCCGGCCCCTCTACCCTGCCGCTCCCGGTTCTCGAGCAGGCGTCAAAAGACATCCTCGACTACCGGGGCTGCGGCATGGGCATCCTCGAGGTCAGCCACCGCAGCCCCGAGTTCATGGCCGTGGCCGAAAGGACCGAGGCCCTCATCCGCGAGCTGATGCAGGTGCCGGACAACTACAAGGTTCTTTTCCTCCAGGGCGGGGCCTCGACCCAGTTCGCCATGGTGCCGCTCAACATCCTGCCGCCGGGCGGCAGGGCCGCCTATCTCAACACCGGAACCTGGGCGAAAAAGGCCATCAAGGAGGCAAGGCTCGTCGGCGACATCCAGGTGGCCTATTCAAGCGAGGAAACCAGTTTCGACCACGTTCCGGCGGCAAACGACTATGAGATTGACGATGGCTGCGAATACCTCTACCTCGTCAGCAACAACACCATCTACGGCACCCAGTTCCACGAGTTTCCGGACAAGGGACTGATGCTGGTGGCGGACATGTCCTCGGACATCCTCTCCCGCCCGGTGGACGTGAGCCGCTTCGGGATAATCTTTGCCGGGGCCCAGAAGAACATGGGCCCGGCCGGGGTCACGGTGGTCATCGTCCGCGACGACCTCCTCGACCGCGCCCCTGACACCCTGCCCACCATGTTCCGCTACCGCACCCACGCGGACAAGGGTTCCATGTTCAACACGCCGCCATGCTTCGCCATCCACGTGGTCGGGCTGACCATGCAATGGCTCAAGGACCAGGGCGGCGTGGAGGAGATGGCCAGGCAGAACGAAAAAAAGGCAAGACTCCTCTACGACGCCATTGACGCAAGCCCGTTCTACCGCGGCCACGCCCGCGAGGGCTCCCGCTCGCTGATGAACGTCACCTTCAACCTGCCCACCCCGGAACTCGAGGCAAAGTTCGTGGCCGAGGCCGCCGGCGCCGGGCTCAAGGGGCTCAAGGGCCACCGCTCCATCGGCGGCTGCCGGGCCTCGATATACAACGCCTTCCCGGCCGAGGGCGTGGAGCGCCTGGTTGAGTTCATGGCCGATTTCGAGAAAAAGAACGGGTGACGCCAAGGCCGAAGGCAAAAGTCAAAAGTAAAAAGGCAAAAGTATCGGTAGGTCACGAATAAGATAATACCTTGTGCCTTCGGTCCTGTTTCGAGTTGTTACGAGTTCCATCATAAAAGATAAACAGGCTTTTCCGGGCTTGCGAAGGCAAGTGCCGGATTTTTCGCGGCACCGGACAGCCAGGCGCGGATGCACTACGAAGGCAATCCCATACGCCCGCCGAGCGAGGCGGGGAGCATCATCCTCCAGGTGGCCACCGGCTGTCCCCACAACCGTTGCGCCTTCTGCGGGGCATACCGCGGACTTTCCTGGCGGACAAAACCGGACGAGACGATAGAAGCAGATCTGGAGTTCGCTTCCCGTTACTGCCAGCGCCAGGACCGGATCTTTCTCGCCGACGGCGACTGTCTCGCCCTGCCCTTCCCCTTTCTCGCAGATCTCATGGCCCGCATCCGTGAAAAACTGCCCCGGGTCAGAAGGATCAGCCTCTACGGCAGCGGCAGGAGCATGGCAGGGAAAAGCGGCCGCGAGCTTGCCGAACTGAAAAGGCTGGGGCTAAACCGGGTCTACGTGGGCCTCGAATCCGGGGACGAGGAACTGCTCGCGAAAGTAAGCAAGGGATGCACGGCGGAGTCGATGATAGAGGGCGCGGTCAGGCTGCGCGAGGCCGGGCTTTTTGTATCAGCCACCGTGCTCACCGGCCTTGCCGGCCGCGAAGGCTCGGAGCGTCACGCCCGCCTCACCGGCCGGGCCCTTTCCCGGATGCGGCCGCACCAGGCCGCCTTCCTCACCCTGATGCTCGTCCCCGGAACCCCCATGCACAGAGACGCAACCGGGGGCCGCTTCGTTCTGCCCGGTCCGGAAGAGATGCTCGCCGAACTGGGAGAGATGATAAAAAACATCGACCCGCAGGCCCGCATGCAGGTCCACGCCAACCACGCTTCAAACTACCTGCCCCTCGCAGGCCGCCTCCCCCGCGACCGGGAAGCCATCCTCGCGGCCATCGAGGCGGCGCGCTCAGGCGCAACGCCGCTCAAGCCGGAACACCTGCGGGCGCTCTGAGTTCCAGGGGCCGATTAGGGGTTTAGGGG
>JALWTY010000163.1 GCA_026993265.1 Desulfobacterales bacterium | reverse complement strand
TTTCCGAATAGTAGCCACCGCACCCTCCCCAAAAAAACCAGGCGTAAAAATAGGCGTAAAAAACCTACATTTCACCGCCCCCACTGTCAACCACAGCACACAAACAACCCCACAGCACAAAACAAAAAAAAGACCGAAACCCCAATAAACAAAGGGATTTCGGCCCAAAATCAAATGGTGCCCCCGGCATGATTCGAACATGCGACACCAGGATTAGGAATCCTGTGCTCTATCCCCTGAGCTACGGGGGCGTAAGGTGAAAAAGGTTGCGGAACGCAGCGGAATCGGCGCTACCCTGGATCCGTGAGGCCCGCAGGGGCGGGATGAAATTCTGCCCCGGCGTTTCTTGCAAAGACAACGCCGGATCAGATAACTATTTCGGCAAAAAGCACGAAGCCGTCACGGATTCCGGGCTATATTAGACGCTCGACCCCAATAAATCAACCGGCTTTTTGAGGCAGCGACATGGACTTTTCAGACTGGCGGATAAGGCTCGGCGCGGCGTTCGCCGCCATCGCCGCGGCAGTGAACACCTTGCATTACCTCATCTTCCGGGACGCGGCCTACCTGGGCAAATTCATACTGGCCCAGCTCGGCTTCATGCCGGTTTCGGTCTTCCTCGTCACCGTGGTCATCAACCAGCTGCTCGGCCGGCGCGAGAAACAGGCCCTGCTCAAGAAGATGAACATGGTGGTAGGCGCTTTCTTCATCGAAATCGGCAACAGCCTGCTCCTGACCATAGCTCCGGCTCCGGACGACCCCGGCGCGCGGCGGCACCTGCTGCCCAGGCCGGGGTGGAGCGAGGAAGACTTTGCCGCGGCCCGCAAGGCGGTGGAAAAGATGGAGGCCAGGGTGGAGCTGCCGACGGAACGGCTTGTACGGCTGCGCGAACTTCTCCACAGCCGCCGGGATCTCACCCTGAAGCTGCTCGCCAACCCCAACCTGCTGGAGCACGACAGTTTCACCGACCTGCTCTGGGCCGTGGTCCACCTGGACGAGGAACTGGCCAGCAGAAGCGACCTTTCCGCGATATCCGCCGCTGACCTCGAACACCTGAAGGGCGACGTGACCAGGGTGACAGGGTTGCTCGTGCGCCAATGGCTCGACTACATGGCCCACCTGGCCGAGGACTATCCCTATCTCTTCTCCCTCGCGGTCCGCACCAATCCCTTTGACCCGGAACGCAGGGCCGAAATCGGATGATTGCCATGCCCGGCGCACTGCTTTATTATCCGCAGGACAGCAATGAAACAGACGGCTTTTTCCGTGCCCGTTCAAATCCCTACGTTCAGGGGCACACCCACGAGCACGGCTCTGGCCGGGACTCACGTGGCCGTCTGTAAACAAAACAAGGGGACAGGCAAGGAAAGAAAGGAGCATGAACGCCATATGAAACTGACCGGCAGTCGACAGATGCGCGGCCTGGACCAGCGTGCGATCGAGGAGTACGGAATTCCCGGAATAGTGCTGATGGAGAACGCCGCCCTCGGGGTAGTGCGCCACATGGAAGGGTTCTGCGGCGATCCTGACGGCAAAAGAGTCCTCGTGGTCTGCGGACCGGGCAACAACGGCGGCGACGGCATGGCTGTGGCCCGCCATCTTGCCAACCGCGGGGCCAGGGTGGAGATCGTCTTCCTGAACGATCCGGAGAGTTACAGCGGCGATGCGGCGGTCAACCGCGATATCGTCAGGGCCATGAACATTCCGGCCACTGTTGCCGCGGACGACGAGACCGCGGGCGCGCTCGCGGAGTCCGCGGCCGCGGCCGACATCATCGTTGACGCCATCTTCGGAACCGGCCTGAAGCGGCCCCTTGCCGGCCGCTTCGCCCTGGCAGTGGAGACGATAAACCAGCGCCGGGCCGCGGTGGTGGCGGTGGACATCCCCTCGGGCCTGAACAGCGATACCGGCGCAGTACTCGGGACCGCGGTCCGCGCCGGGATCACCGTAACCTTCGGCCTTGCCAAGATCGGCCACTTCACCGGCCAGGGCCCGGAACTCTGCGGCGCGGTCGAGGTGGTGGACATCTCCATCCCGTCCGCCGCGGCCGCACAAGCCGAAACGAATGCCATTCTCCTCGACGACGGGGAGATCGCTCCCATGATCCCGGCCCGCCCGCGTACCGGCCACAAGGGCACCTTCGGCCATCTCCTCATCATCGCAGGCAGCCGCGGCAAGACCGGGGCCGGCATCCTCGCGGCCAGAGGCGCGGCCGCCTCCGGCTGCGGCCTGGTATCGGTGGCGGTGCCATGGGATCTCAACCCGGTATTCGAAGCGGCCCTGATCGAGCCGATGACCATTCCCCTGCCCGCATCCACCGACGGCAGACCCGTAGCCGGGGATCTGGACCTCCTCCTGAAAGCGGCCGGGGAGCGCCGCGCCGTGGTCGTCGGCCCCGGCATCGGCACGGAAAATGACACCGCCGAACTGGTTCTGGCCCTTGCCGGACAGTGTGAAAAGCCAATGGTGATAGACGCGGACGGCCTCAACATCATAGCGGCCGCAGGCGGTCTCAGGCGCGAACACGCCACAGTCCTGACGCCCCATCCGGGCGAGATGGCCCGCCTGCTCGGAAGCACCACGGCTGAAATCCAGGAAAACCGGCCGGAAGCGGCCCGCAGGCTCGCGGCCGAAAGCGGCGCGGTGGTCGTGCTCAAGGGAGCGGGCACGGTGATCGCCCATCCGGACGGACGCCTCGCGGTAAATCCCACCGGCTCGCCGCTGCTTGCCGCCGGCGGCAGCGGCGACGTGCTGGCCGGCATCATCGGCGGGCTCATGGCCCAGGGGGCGGACGAGTGGAGCGCGGCCTGTCTGGGGACGTACGTCCACGGGCTCGCGTCCCAGTCGCTCGGCTGCGGCCAGGACCGGGGCGTTCCGGCAACAAAGCTGTGCGAGGAGATCGGCCCGCTGTTCTCATACCTGATGAAATCGTAACAACGGCTTCCTGCCGTTGTTACTCAACGGGCTGTTAAACTCCGCGGGGAGTTTTTACAGGGCCATCATCGGTCTGGTAAAGTATAAACAGGCAATTATGATTCGGGCGAAAGACCATCCGGCCCGCTGAACACTTTCCCCTGGTGAGAAAAAGATGAAAACCGCGCGCGAGATCATGAGCACAAATCCGGTGACCGTCAGCGGCGACACCCCGATCAATGAGGTCGCCGCCCTTCTGCACGAAAAAAAGATCAACGGAATGCCGGTGGTGGACGAAAAGGGCGCGGTAACGGGAGTGGTTACGGAAAGCGACCTGATCGAGGGAAAGAAAAAACTGCACATCCCGACGGTGATAAACCTGCTCGACGCCATGATATTCCTTGAGAATCCGGCCAAGACCGACCGGGAGCTCAAGAAGATGACCGCCACCTGCGCGGCCGACGTCATGACCCCGGACCCGATCACCGTCTCCGAAGACACGCCGGTGGATGAGATCGCCACCATAATGAGCGAGAAAAAGGTCCACACCCTGCCGGTGCTGGACGAGGACGGCAGGCTGACCGGCGTGGTGGGCCGCGCCGACATCATAAGGACGATGGTTGATGGCTGATGGAAAGTTGATCCATCAACAATCAACCATGACGAAATCGTAACAACGGCTTCCTGCCGTTGTTACTCAACGGAAAGCCAAAGCGTAGCTTCGGCTTTCCTCTCGAAATTACGCAGTTTTTCAAACAGCGCAATTTCGCCGCCGCGTCCTGCGGCGGATGATGGACTCGTTGTTACGAGTCCATCATCCATCACCCATCAACAATTCTGACCCTGGTCAGCCCCCGCACCGAGTTGCCGAGAAAAACCGCCTCCGCGCTCTCCACATCCTCCGGCCTCACCACCGCCTCCCGCACCGGCAGGCGTTTCCCGTCAACGGTCTCCGCTCCCCTGCGCAACAGTTCCGCCCTGAGCACGCCGGGCAGAAGCCCGCATTCCACCGGCGGGGTCAGGAGCTCGCCGCTCCTGAGGACAAAGATGTTGCTGATCGCCCCCTCGGTCACCTCTCCCTTCATATTGGTGAAAAGGAGATCAAAAAGCCCCTCCCGCCTCGCACGCGCAAAGGCGCGGTCGAACTGTTCCCGGATGGTGGTCTTGTGGAACAGGAATCTCGAGGCCGGGTCCACCCTTTCCGCAACCCAGGCCGCATCCTGCGCCTCTCCGTCCGGATCGATCAACAGCCGAGGCGCGCCGCAGGGCGCATGGCCAAGCTCGATTCCGCCGTCGCGGTGAAGCAGAAGCCGCGCCCGGACGTAATCCTCCCCGCCCCGGGCAAGCTCATCCCCAAGACCGCGCAACCGGGCCAGGACATCATCCATGTCCAGGAAAAAACCGAAATATATGGCTGACTCGCGCAGCCGGGCCATATGTCCGTCGAGAAGCCACCAGCCGCCATCCTTCCTGAAGAGCAAGGTCTCGATCAGACTGAAAGCGCAGTCCTGCGCGGTTAGGAAATTGCCCTTCAGGAGGCACTCGCGCCATTCCGCATCCGGATCGGAATCGTAGACGATGCCCGAACCGATGCCCATCTCGCCTGCGCCGTCCCGGATCACGGCCGTGCGGATGGGGACGTTGAAGCAGCATTCCCCGCCCGGAGAAAAATAGCCGATGCCGCCGGTGTAGACTCCGCGCTCCTCCCGTTCCAGCTCGGAGATTATCTCCATGGTCCTGAGCTTGGGCGCGCCGGTCACCGAGCCGCAGGGGAACAGGGCCCGGATCACGCGGGAAGCGCAGATGCCGGGGGCAAGCCTGCCCTCGACCGTGGAGGTCATCTGCTGCAGGGTCTCGAACGGCTCGACATCGAACATGGACACGGCCCGCACTCCGCCGTCCACGCAGATGCGGCCAAGGTCGTTTCTGAGCAGGTCGACGATCATCACGTTCTCGGCCCGGTTTTTTTCGTCCGCGGCCAGGGCCGCGGCAAGTTCGGCGTCCTCGGCCAGGGTTCTGCCCCTGGGGCAGGTGCCCTTCATTGGCTTGACCGTGCAGACGCCATCTTTTATGCGGAAAAAAAGCTCGGGCGAAAGCGAGATGATCCATTCATCCCCGTTTCTGATCAGGGCGGCGTAGGCCACCGATTGCCGCCGCCGCAGGCGGCGGTAAAGGGCCAGAGGGGAGCCCTCGATCCGGAAACGGTACTTGAGGGTGTAGTTCACCTGATAGGTATCGCCCGCCTCTATGTAGCGCTTTATCCTTTTTATGTCGCGGAGGTAGGCCTCACGTTCGAGGTTGAGGCCGAGATCGGCGACCGAACAGGCCAGATGTTTGTCCGCGGCCCCGGCCCAGGGCGCGCCTTCCGGCCGGGGGCGGCGGTGGTCGATGTCGATGCGCTCGCGGAACACCCCCAGCCGGGCGAGGGGCCCGCCGTCCGGGGCAAGCCGCGGCACGAGGGCGTCTTCCAGCAGGTAGCCGAACTCGTAGGCGATCCAGCCGGCGAGGTGACGTCCGGCGGCGAGGGCCCGGCCGATACCGGCCAGGAACGTCTCCACCGCCTCCGGACCGCGGCCGCAGACGAGCCCGCCCTCCGGCCGGACGAAGATCCGGCTGTAACGGTTGTCCGCGTCCCCCCGCAGGGTCTCGAGAAAGACAAAACTCTCCTCCCCGGCGAGCCAGGCGAGGATATCGTCCAGCTCCGCCGCGGATATGGGCCTGAATATCTCCTTGTCCATGATCGACGGCCTCGTAATCTGCCGATATTACTGACTTATGTCCTCTGGATTCTGTCTTCTGGTCTCGTGAAAAGGCCGCTAGACGCGCCTTTTCACGAGACCATCATAAATGCCCCATCATTCTTGCCTTTGCCATGAGAATCTTTTATAAGATACCTGAATCCGCAAGCGTCCGAGAGCGGGGCATATGCAGGGAGGCGGCGGAGTGATCCGCCGGAGCGACAATCCGGCGAAAAACGCTGTAGGTTTTCAACGGGCTGTTAAACCTGCGCCCGGCCTCAGGGCGTCTATTCCAGCAGACATCATTTCGCCAGAAGGCCCGGCAGGGCCGCACGGGGAAACGCTGACCGGCCTGCGGGCTTCCTGAAGAAGCCGCGAAACCAAAAGTACGGAGAAATCAGATGCTTATCAAAGACTGGATGGCGAAGAACGTCCTCACCGTCGATGAAAACACCTCACTGATGCGGGCCACCCGGATCATGAAGGAAAACGGGATCAGAAGGTTGCCCGTGGTCAGCCACGGCAAGCTCATCGGCATAGTCACCGACCGCGACGTGAAGGACGCCTCCCCCTCCAAGACCACCTCCCTCGACATCCACGAGCTCTACTACCTCCTCTCCGAGATGAAGGTCAAGGAGGTCATGACCGTCGATCCCATCACCCTCGACGGCGACGACACCCTGGAGAAGGCCGCGGTGGTCATGCTTAGGAGCCGCATCTCCGGCCTGCCGGTGGTGGACGACGAGGGCCACCTGGTGGGGCTATTGAGCGAGACCGACGTGCTCCGCGGCTTCATCCACGCAACCGGCATCAAGGACGGCGCCATCCAGTACGTCTTCGATCTGCCGGACGCGCCCGGTTCGGTCACCAGTGTCACCAAGATCCTGAAAGAACACAACGCCAGAATCATCAGCATCCTCACCTCCTTCGAGGACGCGAGCGAAGGCATGAAGCGGGTAGCGATCCGCATCGCCGCCATCGACGACGAGGAAGAAAAGAAACTCACCGCCGCACTCAAGGAGGAGTTCACCGTGGTCTACCACGAGCGCGACGACCTGAGCGACATCAAGGAGCGCAAGGACGACTGATCACAAACCCGGCACCTACCAGCCCGTTGAAAAACGTAGCGAGCGCAGACGAGGCAAGGAAAAATCCGGCGACTCGGAGCGAAGCGAAGAGAACGGCAGCAGCATGCTGCCGGCCCGAAGGGCGAGGCGCCGTGCGCCGAGTAAAAAACGCAGTTTACATGGGGTAAATGAGCATTTTGAGCCGGATTTTGACGCCGCATCGTCAAGCGCAGTAGCTTTTCAACGGGCTGCTACGGCGCAAGGCCGGCACCGGCCTTGCGCTTTTTTATTTCCCGTGACGGCTTATTGCCGGCCGGGGCCGCAACCGCCTGAACCCATGCGTTTATCGCTGTCCGGGAGCCGGAGAAGAGGCCCCTCCCGCCGCCCCGGCCATGAAATCGCGCCACACCGGAGCCGCGAGCCGGCCGCCGCTCTCGCCCTCGCCCAGGCTGCGGCCGTCGTCGAACCCCAGCCACACCCCGCAGGTTATCCGGGAAGTGAAACCGATGAACCAGGCGTCCTTGAACCCGTCGCTGGTGCCGGTCTTGCCGGCCGCGTCCTCCCCCGGAATCCCGGCGGCGCGGCCGGTTCCCTCCCGTACCGCGTCCTGCAAAATCCTTCTGACAAGTTCAGCCGTTCCCGCCGGCATCACCCTGACCTTGCTGGGGGATAAACGCCACAGAACCCTGCCGCTGCCGTCCTCTATTCTGGTTACCAAGCCGCACTCCGTCATCATCCCGCCATTGGCAAAGGCCGTATAGGCCCTGGTAAGACCCAGGAGATCCGTCTCGGCCGTGCCGAGGGCGATGGAGAGGCCAACGCCTTCAGGGACAACCAGCCCGGCCCGGGCGGCAAGAAGGCGCAGCGGCTCGATGCCCATACGGCGTAACAGCTTGACCGTGACCACGTTGCGGGAGTGCACCAGGGCGTCGCGCAGGCTGGTGGGGCCGTAGAACCTGCCGCTGAAGTTCTCCGGCCGCCACACCTCTCCGGGCCTGCGGCCGGGGAGGGAGATGGGAGAATCGTCGATGACATCGTCAGGAGAAAAACCGTGATTGAAGGCTGCGGCATAGACGAACGGCTTGAAACCGCTGCCTGGCTGCCTTTTCGCCTCCAGGGCGCGATTGAAGGGGCTTGCGGCAAAATCGAGGCCACCTACCAGGGCCAGCACCCGTCCGGTTGCGTTGTCCACGGCCACAAGCGCGGCCTGTGGCGTGTTCCCGCGGCCGGGATGCCGCCTGCGCCAGCGCCGCACGCCTTTTCTGACCGCAACCGCGGCCCGCTCCTCGAGCTCCGGCTCCATGGTCGTATATATCCGCAGCCCGCCGCGTTTCAGAAGGTCGGCCCCGAAACGGCGACGCACCTCGGCGGCCACGGCCGCGGCAAAGTATCCGCTGCCCGGTCCGGCGTGGAACTCAGGGCCGGAGGGCATGATCCGCACCGCCCGGACAAAGGCCTCGCGGGCCGCGGCAGCGCTGATCATGCCTTCTGCCGCCATCCGGTTGAGCACGTAACGCTGCCGCCTGCGGGCCAGCTCCGGGCTGCGCCGGGGCGAATAACGGCTGGGGGCCTGGGGCAGGCCGGCGAGCATGGCCGCCTCGGCAAGGTTCAGGTCGCGGGCATGTTTGTTGAAATAGGTCAGGGCCGCGGCCTCAACCCCGTAGGCGCCTTCGCCAAGATATATATGGTTGAGATATATCTCGAGTATCTTCTTCTTTGACAGATTGCGGTCTATCTGCCAGGCGAGAAAGAGTTCCCGCAGCTTGCGGGAAAAGGTCTTTTCCCGCGACAGCATAAGCATCCGCGCCACCTGCATGGTGATGGTGCTGCCGCCCTGCACCGGGGCCCGGGCAGCGATGTCGCGGATCACGGCGCGGATGACCGCGAAGACGTCAAAACCGGGATGGGAGAAGAAACGGGCATCCTCGGCCGCGACAAAGGCAAGCGGCAGGAAGACGGGCATGTCGGCAAGGGGGACGTTGATCCTGAACTCGTCATGAAACTCCCCGATCACCCCGCCCCTGCGGTCCAGAACAAAAGAGGCCTCGGGCGCGCGGTAGGAACGCAGGCCGGCGGCGTCAGGAAGGCCCAGGCGGACGACGGACAGCGCTCCCCCCACTGCCAGGGCCGCGGCCAGGCAGAACATGCCGAGAAAGAAAAGCCAGACCGCCCTGGGGCCGGCCTCGACCATCTGTTTTCTCCCGCCCTTTTTCTTCCCCATCCGTCCGTACCGTCCAGCCAGCACTCCTCTGTCGGGCGTTTAGCAACCCGTTGAAAAAGGTAGCGAGCGCGGATGAGGCAAGGAAAAATCCGGCGAAAAAACGCAGTTTACATGGAGTAAATGAGCATTTTGAGCCGGATTTTGACGCCGCATCATCAAGCGCAGTAGTTTTTCAACGGGCTGTTAGAGGATCTACGCCTGCAAGTGGATGCGCCCTGCCGCGCGCATCCACAAAAAAAGGCTGCCTTGCGGCAGCCTTTTTCAGGACTTCACACTGTGAAGGGCGTCAGCTTACTTGAGACCCTTCTTGTGGCAGTTGCTGCACTTGGTGGAAGCGCCGTCAGCCTTGTGCTTCTTGTGGCAGCTCTTGCAGAGGGCATGACCCTGCTTCTTGGTCCAGGAGTTGGCGTCCTTGGCGAAGTTCGAGTCCTCGTGGCAGGTCTTGCAGTCAAGACGGGCCTGATGGTTGTGGTGCGGGAAAAGAGCGGGCTTCTTGCCCTTGGCGGTCTTGAGAACGATGGTCTCGGGCCCCTTGTCCTGGGCCAGGGCATTGCCGGCCACACCGAAACCGATCACCATTGCCAGAGCGGCAGCGCAGAGCATAGCTTTCTTGAACATGATTCTCTCCTCTTGTTTTTTGGAAGTTCGGAACTGAACACCAATTCAGTCAGATGGCTTTTATATTAGCATGCCCCATTCTTGTCAAGGAGAAACATGCAGTTTCCTGACAATTTATCAGCCCGAACCATAACTGTGCAGGCCGGAAAGCAGGAAGTTGACCCCGTAATAGGTGAAGATCACCGAAATAAAGCCGATGATAGCGAGCCAGGCGATCCTTGTGCCGCCCCAGCCGCGGGTGAAACGGGCGTGCAGGGCAGCGGCGTACACGAACCAGGTGATGAGCGACCAGGTCTCCTTCGGATCCCAGCTCCAGTAGGTGCCCCAGGCGGAGTTGGCCCAGATGGCGCCGGTGATGATCCCGGCCGAAAGCCACAGAAAGCCGAAAACGATGGTCTTGTGGATGATGTCGTCGATCACCCGCAGGTCCGGCAGTGATGCGAGCAGGCCTTCCTTTTTCTGCGATTTCGACTTGACCAGGTACATGACCCCGAGGCCGCAGGCCACCGCAAAGGCGGCGTAACCGACAAAGCAGGTCATCACGTGGGCAAAGAGCCAGTTGCTCTGCAGGGCCGGAACCAGGGGACGGATCTCGTCCGGATGGAACATGGAGGCAAGCGCCATGCTGAGGAAGGCGAACGGAATGGCAAAGGCGCCGAGTATGCGGTTCTTGAACTTGAACTCGAGGCCGAAATAGAAGATCACCGTGGACCAGGAGAAAAAAACGAGGGACTCGTACATGTTGGACAGGGGCGGATGGCCGTATCCCATCCGGTGCGACTCGATCCAGCGCAGGACGATCCCCGCGGTCTGGACCAGGAAGGTCAGCGCGGTCAGGACGGTGGCAAGGGTGCCGAGCTTTTTCGCCCTGAAGACCAGAAGACCGATGTACAGCCCGGAGGCGACAAGATACGCGATGGTGGTGATGCCCAATAAGGTTGAACTGGTCATGGTTCTATTCCCTTGTCAGTTTGATTGAATCGTCCTCTTCGAGGCTCTCGGCCATGCGCGCGAAGAGGTTCTCGAACCCTACCCGGTTCTTGTTGGCGGTGCCGTTGAAGTTGACCTTCACCCTGCCGCCGTCCGCCGGGGTGAGAACCACCCAGATGCGGCGGTGGGACATGAAAAAGGCGACATACAGGCCAAGGAGCATGATGGTGCACCCGGCATACACCCACCACACTCCCGGATCATAGGCGACCTGCAGGCCGGTGGCGTACATCTGCTTGATGGTGAAGTCATAGGTCTTGCCGCCCCTCACAACCGGAACGGTGCCGCCGTCGTTCACCCAGAACTGCACCGGATCGCCGGCCGGGTCGTTGAACCAGATCTTGTGCCTGAGCGACATGGGGTAAACCCGCTGCTGGTTGACGATGCCGAAACCGACCGACGCCTCGGGCCATTTGAACTCCCGGCCGGGCCTGATATGAAAAAGCCTGCTCTTGCCGCTCGCGCGGTCGGTGATCCTGACGGAAAAGGAACCGTCGAGCAGCTGGAAGCTGGATTGATAGAAGGTGATACCCTTGTAAACCAGGGGATCGTTGACCTCGATGGCCTTGCGCATCACCTCGCGGCCGTCCTCGAGGACAACCAGCTGCGAACGGTAGTCCTTGGGAGTTCCGTTGTCGTAGCGTTCGAGCTCGAACCAGTCGCAGCGCAGTTCGAATCCGAGCGGAATCATGGAGTTGCTGCCGTCCGCAGCGTAGACCTTGGTGGAAGAGGTGCCCTCGGGCAGCATGATGTTGCCCTTGAACCCCAGGCTCGAACCGATTATCGCGCCGACGAATATGAGAAGGATGCTGGTGTGGACACCGATGACCCCCAGCCTGGTCCAGGCCCCCTTCTGGGCCGAAAGGATCACATGGGAACCGTGTTCTCCCCGCGCCGTCTTCCAGCCCATGGCCGCGAGCTTTTCCCGGAAAGCTGATTCGGCCTCGGCAAGGGAGGCGGCCGTGAACCATTCGCGCCGCTGCGGCATCTTCACTATCCGGTCCACCCCGAGGCCAAGGTTGTCCAGCCGCACGAGCCGGAGGATGTTCGGCAGCCTGTCGATGGTGCAGACGATCAGGTTGATGGAAAAGAGGGAGAGCAGCCCCACGAACCACCAGGAATGGTACATGTCGTCGAGGCCGAGCACCTGGAGAACCTTTTCAGTCGCCGGACTCCAGCCCCTTGAGTGCACGAATCGATGAAACTCGCTCCCCTGGGGCAGGACCGTGCCGATTATCGAGGCAGCGGCAAGGGTGAAAAAGGTGAACAGGGCGAGTTTCACCGAGGCGAGAAAGGCCCAGAGGTCATTTTTTTTCTTGTCACTACTCATGGGAAAGGTCCGATTTGCTTGTTGGCGGGATGCTCACATACGGATAGATGGGCGCGAGCGGGTTGGACATACAAGTTCAGGAAGATAACTGATAGCCCCGCTTTACACAAGCAAAAAGCCCGGCCGGCCCCCTTGTCAAACACAGGCAATTGAGCGATATTAATAACCAATGTCAATACCAACAAGATAGGTGCCATGGGAAAAAAAGACAAGCGCAAAAGGGACGAACGCGACAGCGAAAAGGGGTTCAAGGAAAAATGTTGCGAGAAATACAAGAAAAAGGGCAAGCACTGCAGCCGCTGTCCCCTGCTGGCCACCTGCCCCCTGCCAGGGGAGGCGCCCTGAGCGGAGACCGGAGAGGCCGCACGCTCGTCCCAAAACTCAAGGCCGACGCTTGCATACAACCGGGATAAGGGTTAAAGATGACCGTCTCGTAAAAAGTCCGCCATTGCGGCCTTTTTACGAGACGGAAGGCAAAAGGCAAACGTGAAAAGTCAAAAGTATCGGCAGGTTACGAATCGGATATCTGTCTCCTGCCCCCTGTCTCCTGAAAATGCAACTGCTCCTCTCACTCATCGGTCTCGTTCTGGTGCTCGAAGGGCTGCCGTACATGGCCTTCCCCGAGGCCATGCGCAGGTGGCTCTCCCGCATATCGACGCTTGATACCGCATCCCTGCGGATCACCGGCGCAGCATCGGTCCTGATCGGACTCGCCATCTGCTATATCGCCCGCAGAAGCGGAATCTTCGACTGAACGCGGCCCGTCGGCATGCCTGATTTCGACCTCGACGCCTACGACTATCATCTGCCGGAAGAACTCATCGCCCAGAGACCGGCCGCCCGCAGGGAAGCGTCCCGCCTCCTGGTGCTCGAATGCGCCCACGGAAGGCTCGAGGACTCGGTGTTTGAACGGATAACCGGCCTTCTCCGCCCCGGCGACCTGATGGTCTATAACGACACCAGGGTGTTCCCGGCCCGTCTCGTCGGCAGAAAGGATACCGGCGGCCGCTGCGAGGTCTTTCTGCTCGAACCGCCGGCAGCGGGCAAACCGTGCCCCTGCCTCTTCAAAAGCTCGCGGCCGCCAAAACCGGGGCAGCGGATAATAATCGCCGATGATTTTATTCTTGAAGCCGGAGAAAACAGCGGCGACACCACGGTGATACCGGTGGAGCGGGACAGCGACTTCGCCGCCATGGTCGAACGGCATGGCCTGGTTCCCCTTCCGCCGTACATCAAAAGGGAAAACGGGGAAGATCCCGGCGACCGGGAGCGCTACCAGACCGTCTACGCCAGAAAGACCGGGGCCGTGGCCGCGCCCACCGCCGGACTCCACTTCACCCCCGCGCTGCTGGAAAGCATAGCCGCGATGGGCGTGAGCACGGCGCGCCTCACCCTGCATGTGGGCTACGGCACCTTTGCCCCGGTCAGGACCAGCGACATACGGAAACACCGCATCCACAAGGAATACGTGGAATGCGACAATGAACTCGCCGCCCTGGTGAACCGGACCAGAAAGGAAGGCGGCAGAATATGGGCGGTGGGGACCACCAGCGCCAGGGCCCTCGAATGGGCCGCGGACGAAGAGGGCGCGGTGCGGACGAGAAAAGGCGCCTGCGGCCTGTACATCTACCCCGGATACCGTTTCCGGGTGGTGGAGAACCTGATAACCAACTTCCACCTGCCGCGCTCGTCGCTGATGTTTCTGGTGTCAGCCCTGGCGGGGAGGGAAAGGATACTCGCGGCCTACGAGCACGCGGTGCGCGCAGGCTACCGCTTCTTCAGTTACGGCGACGCAATGGCCATAATCACCAGGACGTGACATTAGGGGCTTAGGGGCTTAGGGGTTTAGGGTCACCGGGGCCATGGGTGCCATGCAAACGACCGCGGCCGAAGGCCGCATCCGCTCACTGTCTTCTGTCTTCCGGCTTCTGACTTCTGATAACGGCCGCGGCCGAAGGCCGCATCCGCTTTTCTGTCTCCTGTTTCCTGTCCCCTGTCTCCTGATCACGCGCAACAGCCGCAGCTGCTCTCACTCTTGGCGGGGCATGAGTCACCCTTTTTCGCGCCGCCGTCCTTGCCGTTGCAGCCGCCGTTATTCTTTGCCGCGCCCTTGGAGTACCCGTCCGCATACCAGCCGCCGCCCTTGAGATGGAAACTGCTCTGGCTGATGATCTTGTAGACCTCGCCGCTGCAGTCGGGACAGCTCGCCAGGGGCGCATCGTTCATCGACTGCCAGACCTCGTGGACCTTGCCGCATTCGCGGCACTCATACTCGTAAACAGGCATGGGCAATACCTCCTGGGGCAATTATGACACCGGAAAAAAACCGTCATCACGCGGGATTCGTGAAAGTGGACATCTACTCTGCGCGCCAATATAATTATCACCATATGGGCTGTCAACCGCGGCCCCAAGTCACCCCCACCCAGACGGACACCTGCATCCGTGAATATTATGAAGCGGATCAGATGCAAGGCAAGGGCAGCGGGATGAATCCGCCACCGAATCTGTAACCTGGCGAGAATACGTGAATCCAGGCGGACACATTCGCCAACGGCACACAACCGTCACGAACCGAGGAACATGCAGGAAATACTGACATCACAGGCAAGGGAGGGCATGGTCCTCGCCCGCGACGTGATCACCCCGGAAGGCCGGGTGCTCTGCGGCAGGGGAACCACCCTGTCCACCAATCTGATCGAACGGCTGGCCAGGATGGAGATAACCCACATAGCGGTCGAGGGCCATCCGGTGAAAGTGCCTGGCGAAAAGACCCTCAAGGAGGAGATCGAGGATCTCGACGAACGCTTCTCCCGGGTAGAAGACATCCTTCCCCTCATGTACCTGAAGCGCAAGCTCCTCGAAAGACTGATCGCCTCCAGGAGATCATGATGAAAGAGGAGAAGAGGGACAGATTCAAAAAGGCGCTCCGGGAGATAAAAAACCTGCCCACCCTGCCGGGCATAGTGAACAAGCTATCCCGCATGGCCGAGGATCCGGAGACCACCACCGAGCAGATGGGCCGGGTCATCGCCAGGGACCACATCCTCGCGGTCAAGCTTCTCAAGCTGGTCAACTCCGCCTTCTACGGTTTCCCCCAGCGGATAAGCTCCATTGACAGCGCCATCATCCTGCTCGGCTTCAACGTCATCAAGGGGCTGATCATCAGCGCCTCCATCTTCGAGTTCATGGAGGAGCAGGATGTGGAACTGTGGGAACACTCCCTGGGCTGCGCGGTGGTGGCGAGCGTGGTGGCCAGACGCCTTGGCGTGGACGATCCCGAGGAAATCAGCACCGCCGGCCTGATCCACGACATCGGCAAGGTGGCGATCAAGATGGAGCTGCCGCAGGAATACGAGGAGATAAGCCGGTTGGTGCAGGAAAAAAGGATATCCCGCTTTGAGGCCGAGAAAGAAGTGCTGGGTCTCAATCACGCCGAGGCCGGCGGCTGGCTCACCCGGAGCTGGAACCTGCCGGCCAAGCTGATCGAGCCGGTGTCCTGCCATCACGACCCCAGGCTCGCCAAGAACGAACAGCTCACCTGCGCCATCGTCCATTTCGCCAACATCGTCATCCGCGGCATGGGCTACGGCCACGGCGACGACGTATGGGTCGGACGGTTGAGTCAGCGCGCCTGGCGCCTGCTTGGCCTTTCCCCCACCGACATGGACATCATCATCGAGGAGGTGGAGGAAAAACTGTGGGACGTGCGCGGATTCAGCCTCGAGGTCCGGAAAGAGTCCGCCTCCGAACCGGAAAACGGGTGATGCGCATCTTGCTCGCCGCAGGCCAGGACGCCCTGCATGAAAACAGCCTTACCCTGCTTGAAGCCTCGGGCTGCCGGCTGATCACCGCGCCCGACCTCAGAAGCGCCATGGCCACCCTGTTCGAGGATCCGCCCGATCTCATCATCGTGGAAAGGGGGTTCGCCAGCGGCGGCGACCGCGAGATCCTGGCCGCCGCCGGCAGCTCCATACGCCGCAGCCTGATGCCGGTGGTTCTGCTCTCCCCACCCGAGGGCATCGCGGATCTGGACTGGGACGAATACCGCGCCGACGAACTGGTCATCACCCCAGCCGACCCGGTGGAACTGCTCAGCCGGATAAGGCTGGCCCGGACCCGGATGACCCGGGTGTTCGACAACAATCCCTTAAGCAGGCTCCCGGGCAACACCTCGATCATCCAGGCCATCCAGGAGCGGCTCGACCGCGGCGACGATTTCGCGGTCTGCTATCTCGATATCGACAACTTCAAACCCTATAACGACCGCTACGGTTTTTCCCGCGGCGATGAAGTCATCCTCATGGTCGCCCGCCTGCTCGCCAACACGGTCGAGGAAAAAGGCGGCCGCAGCGGATTCGTCGGCCACGTGGGCGGGGACGACTTCGTCTTCATAGTCGAGCCGGAGCGGTGCCGCGCGGTGTGCGAAAAGGTGATCACCGACTTCTCCATGATAAGGAACATGTTCCTGTCCAAACAGGATCTCGCCGCCGGCGGCTTCAACGGCAAGGACCGCCAGGGCCGCGAAACCAGGTTCGAACTCCTGAGCATTTCCATCGCCGTGATTCCGGCGCCGCCCGGCCGCTTCAGTCATTACGGCGAGGTAAGCTCCGCAGCCGGCCAGCTAAAGCACCACGTCAAGAAGATGACCGGCAGCAACTTCATGATCGACCGCCGCGACGGATACCGGCCCTGAACAGAACCGCGCCACACCACAACATATCCTGTCACTTCGTGCAGCATCACCCCACAAATTGTACATCCTCCTCCTGAACAATCACGCCAGCCATACAGCGCCATCCGCAGCAACGTATAAATTCCTGCACCCATAAAACACAGCAAAAGCTGATTCGCATAATTGCAATCAAAAAAAACAAAAAAATTCTTGATATAATCATCACTGCTGTTTACAACATAAAATGTTCATCAATGATCAAAGATGACAAACGGCTGAAATCCAAACACAGGAGGAGTGTCATGAGCAAAACGCTTGTCGAGATGGCGGCCGAGATCGTAACCGCCCAGAGTTCAGCCACGGGCATGAGCATCGAAGAGGTGGGGACGGCCCTGGAGCAGACCTTCAACGTCCTCAAGAATCTGCAGCAGGCCGAAAACTCGGCCGCTGAAGGAGGAGGCGGCGCCGCGGCCGGCAAACCGGCGGTGCCGCCGGAGAAATCCATCCTCAAGAACAAGATCATCTGCCTCGAGTGCGGCCAGGAGTTCAGGATGCTCTCCCCCAAGCACCTGCGCTCCCACGGCCTCACCGGCCGGGAATACCGCGCCAAGTGGGGTTTCACCATGCGCCAGCCGCTGTGCGCCAAGTCGCTGTCCGAGCGGCGCAAGAAGGCGGGCAAGGCCCGTGGCCTGCCCGAAAACCTGCGCAAGTCCATCGAGAACCGCCGCAAGGCGAAAGCGGCCAAAACCACCAAGAAAGCCGCAAAATAAACCCGCGGGAAAAAGTGTCAGGAGCCTCAAAGGGCCGCCGGA
>JALWTY010000162.1 GCA_026993265.1 Desulfobacterales bacterium | reverse complement strand
GCAGACCGGGGCCTGGTGGCTGCCCTATTTCCCCGAGGCCTACCGCTTCCACTTCAACATGCACAACCTGGTGGTCTACGGCAAGAGGGGGGACGACTACCTCATCAGCGACCCGGTCTTCCCGGAGCCGGTGGTTTGCAACGGCGTTGATCTGGCCAGGGCCAGGTTCACCAAGGGCACGCTTGCGCCAAAGGGCAGGATGTACTACCTGGCGGAGGTGCCGGAAAAGGTCGACATGGCCGGGCCGGTGCGCAAGGGGATAGGCACCGTGTGCCGGGCCATGCTCAAGAGCCCGCTGCCCATCGTCGGCGTCTCGGGCATCCGTTTTCTCGCCCGCCGTCTCGAACGCTGGCCGGAGAGGCTCGGGGCCGAGAACGCCGCCCTCCACCTGGGGCAACTGGTGCGGATGCAGGAGGAGATCGGCACCGGCGGGGCCGGGTTCAGGTTCATCTACGCCGCCTTTCTCCAGGAGGCGGCCGATATTTTGGGTGACGAGCGTTTTTTTGAATATTCACAAAGACTTACCGATGTGGGCGACCGCTGGCGCGAGTTCGCGGTCCGGGCCGCGAGGCATTGCAAGGGCCGGGCCGGGGAGGGGGACAGTTACCCGGAGATGGCGGCGATCCTCATGGACTGCGCCGACCGCGAGGAAAGGCTGTACCGGGATCTCCGGCAGGCCGTCTCGTAAAAAGGCCGCATCGCGGCCTTTTTACAAGGCCGGAAGACAGAAGCCGGAAGACAGAAGTCAGCAATATCGGCGGGTTACGAATCGGACATTTTGTGCCTTCGGTGCTGTTTCGGGTTTTTACGGGGCCATCAAGGTAAAAAAAATGAAAATCCTGCTCATAAGTCCGGCCTGGCGTGACAAGCTGCTCGAGAACGTCCGGGTCCTGGCCCTGCCGCCGCTGAACCTGGCCATGCTCGCCGCCTGCACCCCGGAGGAGCACGAGGTGGTCATCCTCGACGAGGCCTTCGACGAGGTGGATTTCGATACGGACGCGGATCTGGTGGGCATCACCTGCATGACCCCGCTTGCGCCCAGGGCCTACCGGATCGCGGCCCGTTTCCGCAAGCGGGGGGTGCCGGTGGTCATCGGCGGCATCCACGCCTCGATGATGCCGGAGGAGGCGGCGCGTTACGCCGACTGCGTGGTCGTGGGCGAGGCCGAGGAGCTCTGGCCCGTGCTCCTGGCCGATTTCGCCGCCGGAAGAATGAAAAGACTCTACCGGGTGGAGAGGCGGCCCGACATCACTTTTCTGAAAAAGCCGCGGCGCGATCTCTTCACCAACCGCTACTTCGTCCAGACCGTGCAGACCTCGCGCGGCTGCCCCAACAACTGCAAGTTCTGCTCGGTCACCCGTTTCAACGGCGGCCGCTACCGTTTGCGCGACATCGGCAACGTCATCGACGAGATCCGCTCCATCCCGGACAAGCGGCTCTTCATCATCGACGACAACATCATCGGCTCGGGGCAAAACTGCATCGACCGCGCCTTTGCCCTTTTCGAGCGCCTGGCCGGGTGCGGCAAGGAGTGGGGCGGCCAGACCTGCCTGAACATCGTCGAGCACGACGGCCTGCTCGCCGCTGCGAGGAAAAGCGGGGCACGCGCCTTTCTCATCGGTTTCGAGTCCATCAGCGAGGCGAGCCTCGGCAGTTTCGACAAGAGGATAAACCTGCGGCCCACCACCAGGAACTTTCGCGACGCAATAAAAAAGATCCACGACCACGGCATCGCCATCGTCGGCGGTTTCATCTTCGGCACCGACGACGACACCCCGGACAGCTTCCGCCGCACCCTCGACTTCATCGTCGAGACCGGCATCGACGCGGTCCAGCTCTCCATCCAGACCCCCCTGCCCGGCACCGCGCTCTACCGCGAGCTGGCCGAATCCGGCCGCCTGCTCCTCACCGACTACCCGGACGACTGGGAGGCCTACAACATCTTCGAGCCGGTGTTCGCCCCCAGGAACCAGAGCCCGGCCGAACTCTACGAAAAGCTCATGGCCGCCTACCGCGAGGTCTCGGCCCCGTGGCCCTCCTTCCTCCGTGGGCTCAGGACCTTCCTCGCCACCAGGAGCCTGTTCGCCACCGGCATCGCCTTTTTCTGGAACTACGACTCCTGCCGCGCCATCACCAGGATAACCAGGCCGAGGTTGACCGCCCCGTAAAAAGCCCGCATCGCGGACTTTTTACGGGGCGGAAGGCAAAGGGCAAAAGTAAAAAGGCAAAAGTATCGGCAGGTTGCGAATCGGGTGTTTTGTGCCTTCGGTGTTAGGGGTTCAGGGGCTCAGGAGATCAGGATACAGCCATGCAAACGACCGCGGCCGAAGGCCGCATCCGCTCTCCTGTATCCTGTTTCCCGTCTCCTGTCTCCTGAAACCGTCAGGCGCCCAGCGCCTTTTCGACGGCCTGGCGCAGCTCCTCGATCTGGAAGGGTTTTATGACCGCGGCGGCGAAACCGTGATCGCGGTAGGCGGCCATTACCGGGTCGTTGGAGTAGCCGCTGGAGACGATGGCCCGGGCATCGGGATCCAGCTTGAGCAGTTTGCCTATCGCCTCTTTGCCGCCCATGCCGCCGGGGATGGTCAGGTCCATGATCACCAGGTCGTACCTCCGGCCCGCTTTCATGGCCTTTTCGTACATCTCCAGGGCGGTTTCCCCGTCCCCGGCGGTGTCCACCTCGTGGCCCAGGCGTTCGAGCATCGCCCGGACGATCCGCCGGACCATGTCCTCGTCGTCCACCACCAGGACGCGCCTTGCCTCCGGCCGCGGCCCGGAGGCGGGCTTGGCCGCCCTGGCCGTGGCGGCATCCTCCCTGGCCCGGGGCAGGTAGATGGTGAAGACCGACCCTTGGCCCGCAAGCGACTCCACCGTGATATGGCCGCCGTGCTTGCTGATGATCGACTGGCAGATGGCGAGCCCCAGGCCGCTGCCCTCCTGTTTGGTGGTGAAGTAGGGATCGAATATCCGTTCCACCACGTCGGCGGTCATGCCGATGCCGTTGTCGGCTATGCGTATCTCCACGTGCGGGCCGCTGGCGGCAAAGGGGACGACGGCGGTGATCGAGTCGAGGTTGCGGCAGGATATCCTGACCTCGCCGCCGCCGGGCATGGCGTGGCTCGCGTTCAGGACGATGTTCTGGATCACCTGGCCGATCTGGCCCCGGTCGATGTCCACCAGCCACAGGTCGTCAGGGATGTCGAACCGGCAGGACACGGCCCCGCCGTGGAGGACGAAGGCGGCCGAGTCCCTGATCACCTCCCGCAGGGAGGAGGTCTCCTTGACCGGGGCCCCGCCCTTGGCAAAGGTGAGCAACTGCCGGGTCAGGTCGCGGGCGCGCAGGGAGGCCTTCTCCGCCTGGCGGATGAGCTCGCGGCTCTCCCTGCCAAGTTTCTTGTCGAACAGGACCAGGTTGAGGTTGCCGAGGATGGCGGCGAGGATGTTGTTGAAGTCGTGGGCGATGCCGCCGGCAAGGACGCCGATGGACTCGAGCTTGCTCATCTTGAGAAGCTCCCGCTCGGTCCTGAGCTGCTCGGTGACGTCCCGGAAGACCAGGACCACCCCGATTATCCGGCTGGCCGCGTCCATGATCGGGGCGCCGCTGTCGGCGATGCTGCGTTTGCTTCCGTCCCTGGCGATGAGCGCGGTGTGGTTGGCCAGCCCGACTATGCGGCCGTCCTTCATCACCTTGTCCACCGGGCTTTCGCATGGCTCTCCGGTTCGCTCGTCGACGATGTTGAACACCTCGGCCAGGGGGCGGCCCACGGCCTCATTGGCCTGCCAGCCGGTGAGTTTCTCCGCCACCCGGTTCATGAGCATGATCCTTCCGCCGGTGTCGGTGGTGATGACCCCGTCGCCGATGCTCCGCAGGGTGACCGCGAGCCGCTCCTTTTCGGCCGCGAGTTCCTCCTGGGCCCGGCGGCGGTCGGTGACGTCGATGGCGTACTCGATCATCTGGTCCAGCTCGCCGTCCGGGCCGAAGACCGGGTATGCGAAGACCTCCATGTGCCGCGTCCGGCCGTCCTTGCCCTTGTGCGTATGTTCGATCATCGCCGGTTTGCCGGTCTCGCGGATGATGTCCAGGGGGCAGGATATGCCGGTTTCGCGGCAGGGCCGCTCCAGCCCCTTGATCGCGGCGTAACAGGGGCGGCGCTCGCCGGGGCGGATGCCGCTCGCCGAGTTGGCCATCCTGACCGTGTAGTCGCCTGCATCGATGACATAGAGGGGATGGGTGACCGACTCGATGATGGAGTGCATGTAGTCGTTCTGCCGCCTGAGCTCTTCCTCTGCCCGGCGGCGGTCGCTGTTCTCCTTTCTGAGCTCGGAGATTATCCTGCGGATGGCGTCGCGCATCTCCCGGAAACTGTTGGCCAGAACCCCGACCTCGTCGGCGCCGCCAACGGCTATCTCCTGGTCGAGGTCGCCCGAGGCCATGGCCCGGGCCGCCCCGGTCAGGCGGACGATGGGCCGGGTGAAGTGTTTCACCAGCAGGGCGAGGAGGAACAGCGCGGCCAGGGAGACGGCGAGTTCGATGGCGGCGAGGTGGCGGCGGAACTCGTTGACGTCGGCGTACTTCACCGCGATCGGCATGCTGTAGCCCACCACCCAGCCCCAGGCGGGAAACCGTTTGAAGATACACCAGCGTTCACCGCTCTTGCAGGTGTAGACGAAGTCCCCGGACTGCTTGCGGCTGATTCCTTTTGCCATGCCCGGGTTGGCCAGGCCGGGATCTCCGGGGGAGCGGGCGGGATGGAGGAGGACTGAGCCGTTGGCGTCGAGAATAAAGGGCCGGACGCTGTCCGGGCCGCGGTAGTAGGCCTGGCGGATCTCCTCCAGGGCCGCGGCCTTGAAGTCGTCGATATAGGCCTCGACCATCCCGGTCTTCTCCAGCCGCTGGTTGTCGCGCTCGAGCATGGCCGTGATCGCTTCCAGCCGTTCGCCGTACACCGAGCGCTGGCTCTGGTCCACGATCCGGGTCAGGTAGTGTTCGGCCAGCAGCATCACCCCGGCGCCGCTGGCGATGAAGGCGGCGACGATGACCGCCAGAAGTTTGCCGGTAATGCCCCTCATCATTTCTCCTCGCCGACGAAGGTCGCCTCCTTTATCAGTTCCATGGGAAATTTTATTTTCAGTCTCCTGGCAAGTTCCATGTTGAGGTAGAGACGGCTCCTCTGGTTGGTGACCGGAGCGATGGAGGCCGGCTGGGTGCCGGCAAGGATCCGCAGGGCCGTGTTTCCGGCCCACCATCCCTGTTCCCCGGCGATGGCCACCCGGCCGAGCAGGGTGTAGGGGATGTGGTGGTCACTGGTTCCGCCGGACGGAATCCTGGTCTTGGAGAGGATGAACCTTTTTGCCTCCTCTGCCTTCCATCCCTTTATGCCCACCGGGGTCATCCAGAGGATCATGTCCACCGTGTCCTGTAAGCGGAGGTATTCTGACCGCCACCGGGCGAAATCCTCCACCAGCTTTCCGTCGGTGAACGGGGACTGGATGATCTTTCGGAAGTTGCGCACGTTTCTCCGGTTTGACAGGTTGTTTGCGCCGATGTACCCGATCCGGCCGCCGCGGGCGTATTTTTTTAATAGCGCCAGGGTCTCGCGCACCGGTTTGACCTCGACCATGCCGGTGGTGTTGGCGAATGGAAGCCCATACACCGAGGCGTCCCAGTTTACGCCGCAATAGACAAAGGGGATGGCGGCGTTGCGGAAATAGGGGACCAGCAGGTATTTGACGGCGTTGTCGTCGCTTGTGACCACGATGTCGGGCTTCCATTCCTCGATCACCCTTTTCGCGGCCAGGGCGGCCCGGCGGATCTGTTTTCCGTTCTTGCGGCGCTTGCTGTCCAGGTACACGGCCCTGAACTCCACCGGGCTGCGTGAGGTGTCGTAGCCGTTTGCGCTCCTTTTGATCTTGAGCGCCCGCAGGAGCCCGGCCTCGATACCGTCGCTCCAGGCGTACCCCCGGTGGTAGGAGTTTACGTAGAGCAGTTTTTTGCGTTTGCCGCTTATCAGGTGGGCCGTGGCCACCATCTCGACCGGGAATCTTATTCCCATGGCCCGGGCCAGGGGCATGTTCAGGTAGATGCGGGCCCGCTTGTTGGTGACCAGGGGAAAATCCGCGGGCCGGGCCCCGCCAAGGATGGCCAGGGCGGTGCGGGCCGCGTACTCTCCCTGCTCCTCGCCGACCTTGGCGAAGGTCATCAGGGCCAGATCCTCCATCCCCCGCTGCACCGCGCCGGTCGGTATCCTGGTGTTGTCGAGGACGAACCTCTTCAACCGTTGCAGGTCGTACCCGGCCACCGACTGGCACTCGCCGATTACGAGCATGTCCGCCTGTTCCTGCAGCGCAAGGAAGGCCTTTTCCCATTCGGAGACGCTCTTGACGAACCGGACCGCGATATCACGGCCGGCGCCGAAACGTTTTGTTACATTATCCACCTCCTTGCGTTCCGAGAGGGTGTCGGACGATATTATGCCGATCCGGTCTCCCCTGGCGTACGGCCGCAGGGCCTCGACCAGTTGGGGAAAGAGGTTGACCTCGACCATGCCGGTGACGTTTTCGGCAGGAAAGCCGTACACCGAGGCGTCCCAGTTGAGGCCGCAGAAGACAAAGGGGATGGAGGAGCCCAGGTAATAGGGCACGATGAGGTACCTGGCGGCGTTGTCGTCCGCGGTTATGACCACCTCCGGCTGCCAGAGGTCGATGATCCGCTTGACCTCGAGGGCCGCCTTTTTCTTGAAGGCTTCGGACTTGTGGCGCTTGGTGTCCATGAACACCGTGCGCAGCTCGATGTCGCCCCGGCCCTCGAGCACCGAGCGGACCCCGGCGGTGACATCGGCGCTCCAGTCGTAGCCAAGATGGTAGGAGTTGACGTATAGGATCTTGTGCCTCACACCGGCGGCCGGAGCCGGCGCCGGTAAGAAAAAGAGACTCAGGATGACGATGACGAGCGCCCTTCGCAAAACTTCCCCTCCATGCGCGTTTTCCCCTGAAGGCTCCGCCGGTGTGTCTAAAATTATAGGGGAAACAGAGGCGGCAAGGAAAAGAAATAAAATAATGGAAACGGTTAGTGTTTGCGGCAGGGCGACGTGGCAGCCCGTTGAAAAACTACTGCGCTTGACGATGCGGCGTCAAAATCCGGCTCAAAATGCTCATTTACCCTATGTAAACTGCGCTTTTTACTCGGCGCATGGCGCCTCGCCCTTCGGGCCGGCAGCATTCTGCCGCCGTTCTCTTCGCTTCGCTCCGAGCCGCCGGATTTTTCCTTGCCTCGTCTGCGCTCGCTACGTTTTTCAACGGGCTGGTAGGCGGGCGGTTTTGGCCGCTCAGGGCCGGAAGCTGAAGGTGGTGCCTTGTTTCGGGCTCGAGGTGAAGGAGACCCGGCCGCCCAGGATCTCCTCGCCGAAAAGTTTCATCGAGTAGGTGCCGAAACCGCGGCCCTGGCCGGACTTGGTGGAGAAATGGCGCTGAAAGACCCGCAGCTGTTCCTCGGGCGGGATCGCGGCCGGGTTGTGGACCTCGAAGAGCAGGTCGTCTTCCGCGCCCCGGGCCGCAAGCCGCACCGTCTCGCCGGGGGCGCTCGCCTCGAAGGCGTTTATCAGCATGTTGCACATGATCCTCATGAACAGGGAGACGTCGGTGGTGAACAGGGCCGGGTTGCCGCGGCCGCTGACCTCGAGTTTTTTCCCCTGGGCCGCGGGATGGGCGCGGACGGCCTCTTCCAGCTCGGCGAGCATTGTCCCGGCCTTTACCTTCTGCCAGTGGAGCTGATAAGCGCCCGGGCCTTCCCTGACCAGGGCCCTCTGGATGTTGACCTCGCTGGTCAGGCGGGTGATGGAGCGCCGGGCCATGTCGAGCAGATTTTCGTCCACCTTGTCCGGCCCGGCCATGGCGAGCAGCTCGATGGCCCCGTTCAGGGCCATGATGGTGTTGTTGATGTCGTGGAAGAAGGCGCGCTCCAGGGCCGCCATCCGCTCGTGCGCGGTGATGTCCTGGAGATAGACGAGGATGAAACGTTTTGGGCCGAGTTCCACCGGGGTGGCCTTGACCACGAAGCAGAGATCTTCGGTCCTTCCGTTGCGCCTGGCGGTCAGGAAACACTTGCGGGTGGCGGAGACGCCGTCGGACAGGCCGGTGACGATGGCCACGGCCGCGCCGCAGGTGGAGCAGTAGGGGGTGGTGCCGCAGCCTGCCGGTTCCTCGTGCGCGTGCACGCACCGCAAGGCCTCGCCGGGACGCAGCCCCAGGATCTCGTCCTCCTCCACCCCGAGTTCGGCCAGCAGGCTCTTGTTCAAGGCCACGATCTGACGGCGGCTGTCCACGATCATCAGCAGGCCGCCGCTCAGACGCAAGAGCCCGTCCATGGCCGGGTCGTGGCTGACGGCCTCGATTCTATGCTTCAACTCCTCTGGCGGGGTCCGCTCCGGCGGGGCAAAATAGGTATTCACGCCATCCCCCCTGCGTATCAGGAGACAGGAAACAGGAGACAGGAGACAGTCGATGGATGCGGCCTTCGGCCGCGGTCGTTTGCATGGCTCATGCCCTGAATCACCAAGCCCCTAATCCCCTAACCCCCTGATAAGATACAAGGAAACAGGAGACAGGAGACAGTTTCCGGCAGGGTAGGGTTCAGCCGGGTTTGCCCCTGTTTCCGCTCCAGGGACATGATACCGGCATGGGGCAGGGTGGGGAAAGAAAAAAATGGCCGTTCGCTATCAGGGGACAGGGGACAGGGGACAGGAGACAGCAGGCGGACTTCGATCTTCTCCTGCCTCCCTGAACCCCTGAACCCCTAACCAGCCTTTTTTCCCCAGGTGTCGCGCAGGGTGACGGTGCGGTTGAAGACCGGTCGTTCCGGGGTGGAATCCCTGGAGTCGAGGCAGAAATAGCCGTTTCTCTCGAACTGGCAGTTCTCGCCCGGCCGGGCCGCGGCCAGCGACGGCTCGAGCCGGGCCTCGGCCTTGACCTCGAGCGAGTCCGGGTTGACGCAGGCCAGGAAATCGCCCTCGGCCTCGGGATCGGGACGGTTGAAGAGGCGGTCGTAGAGCCTGACCTCGGCGCGGATGGCGTGGCGGGCGCTCACCCAGTGGATGGTGCCCTTGACCTTGCGGCCGTCCGGGGCGTTGCCGCCGCGGGTCTCGGGGGCGTAGCTGCAGCGCAGCTCGACGATTTCGCCGGACTCGTCCTTGACCACCTCGTCGCAGGTGATGAAGTAGGCGTAGCGCAGCCGCACCTCCCGGCCCGGGGCGAGCCGCTTGAATTTTTTGACCGGCTCCTCCATGAAATCGGCCCGCTCGATGTATATCTCGCGGCAGAAGGGCACCTTTCTTTCGCCCATCTCCGGCCGCTTGGGGTGGTTTGCGGCGATGAGTTCCTCTTCCTGGTCCTCGGGGTAGTTGGTGATGACCACCTTCAGGGGATCGAGCACCGCCATCCGCCTGGGGGCGTTCTCGTTCAAATCGTCGCGCAGGCAGTGTTCCAGCAGCTCCACATCCACGGTGGAGTCCTTCTTGGCCACGCCGATGCGCTCGCAGAAATCGCGGATCGCGGCCGGGGTGTAGCCGCGCCGCCGCATCCCGGACAGGGTGGGCATGCGGGGGTCGTCCCAGCCCGATACCACCCCGTTCTCCACCAGTTTGAGCAGTTTTCTCTTGCTGACCACGGTGTGGGAGAGGTTGAGGCGGGCGAACTCTATCTGCCGCGGCCGGCAGGGGACCGAGACGTGCTCCAGAACCCAGTCGTAGAGCGGCCGGTGATCCTCGAACTCGAGGGTGCAGAGCGAGTGGGTGATGCCCTCGAGCGCGTCCGAGATCGGGTGGGTGAAATCGTACATCGGGTAGATGCACCACTGGTCACCGGTTCTGGGATGGCTTGCGTGCATGATCCGGTAGATCACCGGGTCGCGCAGGTTGAGGTTGCCGCTCGCCATGTCGATCTTGGCCCGGAGCACTTTTGCGCCTTCCGGAAACTCGCCCGCCCGCATGCGGCGGAAGAGATCGAGGTTTTCTTCCACCGGCCGGTCGCGCCAGGGGCTCTCCCGGCCCGGTTCGGTCAGGGTGCCGCGGTAGGCGCGGATCTCCTCGGCCGAAAGCTCGCAGACGTAGGCCAGCCCCTTTTCGATCAGCTCCACCGCGAACCCGTACAGCTTTTCAAAGTAGTCGGAGGCGTGGTACAGGTGTTCGCCCCAGTCGAAACCGAGCCAGCGCACGTCTTCCTTGATGGCGTCGATGTACTCCTGCTCCTCTTTCGTGGGGTTGGTGTCGTCGAACCTGAGGTGGCAGCGGGTATTTTTCCCTTTTTCGCCGTACTCGGCCGCGATGCCGAAGTTCAGGCATATCGATTTTGCGTGGCCGATGTGGAGGTAGCCGTTGGGCTCGGGCGGAAAGCGGGTGACTATCTCGGCATGCCTGCCGCTTGCGATGTCGGCGTCGATGATCTTGCGGATGAAGTCCCTGGGCCGTTCGTTCATGCCGTCTCCCCGAAGATTTCCCCGATACGGCGCAGCCGCTCGAGCACGGTGGCGCGGTCGAAGTGGGCGAAGAGCTCGAACATGCTCGGCCCCTTGATCTGTCCGGTTATCAGGGCCCTGGCCGCGTTCAGCGGAATCCCCGGCTTTATCCCCAGTTCCTCGGCCAGCCCCTTGGCGACGGCCTCGGCCCTTTCCGGGGTAATCACTGCCTCGGCCTCGAGCCGGTCGGCCAGCATGGGCAGCCATTCCTTGAGGCCGGGATGCTTGAGCACGTTTTTCTTGAGAGCCTTTTCATCTATCTCGAAATCGTCCGAGAAAAAGGCCCGGCCCGCGGTGACGAAATCGCGGGTGGTGTGGAAACGCTCTCTCAGCATGTCAACGGTCCTGAGGAACCAATCCTTCTTCTCGCCGTCATAGGCGGGGTCCCACAGGCCTTCCCTTTCGAGCTCTTTCTTGACCAGGGCCGCGATCTCCTCCACCGGCATGGTCCGCAGGTAATGGGCGTTTATGCTGATGGCCTTGGGATCGGTGAAGAATTTCGCGTCACCCTTGCGGTAGTTGAAGATGGAGTTGGAGCGGTTGATCCGCTCGAGGGAAAAGGCCTGGATCAGCTCCTCTTTTGAAAAGATCTCGCGGTCGTCGCCCGGGTTCCAGCCGAGGAGCACGAGGAAGTTGACCAGGGCCCAGGGGATGAAGCCGTGGTCCCGGTAGAACTGCACCGCGACGATCTCGCCGTGGCTGCGTTTCGAGATCTTCGCCTTCTTGAGGTCGAGGGTGAGCGGCATGTGGGCGAAGACCGGCACCCTTGCGCCCAGGGCCTGGTAGAGGAGGACCTGGCGCAGGGTGTTGGTCATGTGGTCCTGGCCGCGGATGATGTGGGTGATGCGGTCGCGGATGTCGTCCACCACGTTGCAGAGCAGGTAGAGGGGCTTGCCGTTGGAGCGGACTATGACGAAATCCTCGATCTCGGCCGCGGGACGGCTGATCTTTCCCAGGACCCGGTCCTCGTAGCCGACCTCGCCATCGCGCGGGGTCTTGAAACGGACGACATAGGGCCTGCCTTCGGCCTCGAGCCGGGCCGCCTCTTCCGGAGAAAGATCGCGGCACTTGCCGTCGTAGCCCACCTGGGATTTTTTGGCCGCGAGCGCGGCCTGGCGCCGGGCCTCGAGCTCCTCCTTGCTGCAGAAACACTTGTAGGCCTTGCCTTCGGCAAGGAGTTTTTCGGCCGCGGCGATGTGGTCGGCGGCGAACTCGGTCTGGAAATAGGGGCCCTCGTCCCAGTCGATCCCGAGCCATTCCAGCCCCTCGATGATCCCGCGGATGGACTCCTCGGTGGAGCGCTCCGCGTCCGTGTCCTCGATGCGCAGGATCAGGGTGCCGCCGTGCTTTCTCGCAAACAGCCAGTTGAATATCGCGGTCCGGGCCCCGCCGATGTGGAGGTAACCGGTCGGGCTCGGGGGAAAGCGTACCCGTACTTGTTCGCTCATCTTTTTTTCATGTCCTCGAAAAGAAGGGTTTGCCCAGGGGCTGTATTGATGCGGGCGGCAGCGTCGCCGCCGGAAAAGGTGTTTTATCAGCCCGTTGAAAAACTACTGCGCTTGATGATTCTCAAGTCAAAATCCGGCTCAAATGCTCATTTACCCCATGTAAACTGCGCTTTTTCGCCGGATTTTTCCTTGCCTCATCTGCGCTCGCTACGTTTTTCAAGGGGCTGTTATAAAACTTTTGCCCCTGGCAGGCAAGGCAGTGCCGTAATAATCTCCGGAAATCGGGATTATGGCCGTTTCGAAGAGATAGGACTTTCGCTCCGCCCGGGTTCCGGGGTAGAGTTGGAATAACATCATCCATCAAGGCAAGGAGGGTTGAAATGAAAAGCTTTTTGGCGATGTTTGCCGCCGCGCTCTGCTGCTTTTTGTTCACCGCGGCCTGGGCCGGAGCTGGAATGAAAAAGGGGGAATGGCGGATCTCCACCTCGATGGAGATGCCGGGGATGGGCATTGTCATGCCCGGTGGAACCTTTACCCACTGCATGGACGCCGATGGTGTGCCCTATCAGGAAAGCCCGGATCAGGAATGCCGCATGATTTCCCGCAAGGTTTCGGGCAACACCGTGGTCTGGCGCATGCGCTGCACCGGCTCTGACGGCGATATGGAAATGCAGGGCCGGGCTACCTACGAGGGTGACGCCATGCACGCCACCATGAAGATGATCACCGGCGAGGGAACCATGACCATGCGGATGCAGGGACAGCGGCTCGGTCCATGCCGTTGAGATAACAGCCCCTTGAAAAAATGCAGTGCTTGATGATGCGGGGGCAACCTTCGGCTGGAAAATGCTCATTACTCCATGTTAACGGTTTTTTGCCGGATTTTTCCTTACCTCGTCCGCGCTCGCGCTCGTTTTAAAGGGGCTGTTGAAAAAACACCTTTTTTCCTCGCAATAAATGATACCATGTTGGGTGTGAGCCGCGCCGGAGCCGCGGCAGCGGTTTCCGGCCGGCGTTTGTTCAGCTAACCCTTTGCACGCGGGAAGGGCCCGCAGGGGGAGTCATGGCGGTATCGCAGGTCAGGGCGGCGGACATCTACATGCAGGCGGCGGGAACGGCGGCCCGGGACCGTTCCGTGGGCCAGGAGCAGGATGCCGGGCGGCAGGCTGAGGAGCAGCGCCGCAGCGAGACCGGCAGCGCCGGTCCGGCCGTGGTGGCGGAAATATCGTCCCGCGCCCGCGAAGCGGCGGCAGCCGGTGGGGAAAAGGTTGAAAAGAGTCCGGCCGCGGATGAGGGGGCTGGAGGTCGCATCGACGCGTACGTGTGACGCCCGGCAAGAAGCGGGCTTCCTGTCGGGCCGAAGGCAAAAGGCAAAAGTTCGGAAGGGGGCGTTGCATGGTTCGTCCGCCTTCGGCGGGACGCGCTGGTCACTATCCAGCCACGAGCCATCAGCCATTCAGAACCCCAGTTCCCGCATGAACCCCGGGTCGCGGCTCCAGTCCTTTTTCACCTTTACCCACAGCTTGAGCACCACCTTCTGACCGAGAAGCGACTCTATCTCCCGCCTCGCCGCGGTGCCTATTTCCTTCAGCCGCGCCCCTCCCTTGCCGATTATGATGCCTTTCTGCGACTTGCGCTCGATCACGATTGACGCGTGGATGATGGTACGGTCGCGCTCCTCGTTGAATGCGTCGATGGTGACCGCGGTGGAGTAGGGGATCTCCTGGCTGGTTTTGAGAAAAACCTTTTCGCGGATGATCTCGCTGACGATGAACCTCTCGCTTGCGTCGGTGGGGATGTCCGGCGGGTAGAGCATGGGCCCCTCCGGCAGCCGTTTGGCCACCTCGCCGAGAAAGATGTCCACGCCGTCACCGTTTTTCGCCGATATGGGGATTATCGCCTCGAACCGGTGTCCCCTGCCGAGCCGGTCGATGAGCGGCAGAAGTTCCTCCTTTTTCACGAGATCGATCTTGTTTATGACCAGAAGCGCCGGCCGCCGGCCCTCTTTTTTCACCAGGGCCGCGGTCTTCTCCTGGCTTTTTGCCTCGGGCGCGATGGTAACGTCGGTCATGAAGACGACGATATCCACGTCGGCCAGGCTTTCCGCCGCCACCCTGACCATCTCCCGGTTGAGCGGCGAGCGGGCTTCGTGGATGCCCGGGGTGTCGAGGATGACGATCTGGTGGTCCTCTCCGGTTATGATTCCGGCGATCCGGTTTCTCGTGGTCTGGGGCTTGGGGCTGACTATGGAGACCTTCTGCCCGAGAAGCCGGTTCAGCAGGGTGGACTTGCCCACGTTCGGTGGCCCCACCAGGGCCGCGATGCCGCATCTTGTTTTTTCCCCGTTCATGGGAACAAGGATAATCCGGCGGCCGGGTTTGCGCCACCCAAGAGTGCGGACGGCCTTTCCGGCGTTGCCTTCTGCAGGTGTTTTTGGGTCTGCCCGCACGGGTATGTTGGTGTATACTTATGAAGTTGCTTCCGAAATCACCATCTCGCGGAGGAACCATGACAGCGGTGAACCACGGCTCTAGGGGCGGAAAAAACAGAGGCTGGCAGTCCTGGCTCTACTGCTACGACAGCTCGTCCTTCCCCGGATGTGTTCTGAAAAAGGTTCTCGATACCAGCATAGCCGGCAAGCTCCTCGGTATCCTGGTGGTCAGCCTGTTAGGTCTGTCCCTGATCATCCTCTCCAACTCCATGACCCTGGACCGGATCGCCCAGCTTACCGGAACCGTGCGCCGGGTTTCGATCCCCCAGTACAAGGTCAGCCAGTACATACTCAGGAGCATCAACGGTTTCAAGGTGTCGCTTTTGCAGGTGCCGCTCGAGGGCAACGGCCGGGCCGATTCCCGCCACGTGCTGACCAACCAGGACCGCCTGCGCGAAATCGAGGGCATGATTCGGGTGCTGGCCAACGGCGGGCCGGTGATCGACTACGCCAGGGTCAGCGGCGAGACCCTTGATGCCTTTGATGTGGCCGCGCCGGTGGATGCCGCTGTCAAGAAAAGAATCGTGGCAATGGAGGAAGCACTGGCCTCCCTGATGGAGGCGCACGCAGAGTTCGTCCGCGCTCTCGCCGATCCCGAAACCGGCCGGGAAACCCTTGTCGACCTGGAGGACGATCTGGTCGAAGCCCTGGACGACCTTCATGCCCGGGTGTCCGCGTTCGCCATGACCGTGAACGAGAGTTTCGCCGCCAGGTTCCGGGCCGTGTCCGGAGAGGTGGAGAAATCCCAGTTCCGGTCCCTGCTGTTCGGGGCCGGGGTGGCTTTCGTGCTCATGGTCGCCACCATTCTCTATATTCTGCTCATTGTCTTCCCCCTGCGGGAGATTCTCGACAAGATAAGGGGGATAGCCCGCGGCGAGGAGGATCTGACCGAAAGGATCGAGGTCAGGACCAACGACGAGGTCGGCCAGCTCGCAGCCTACCTCAACACCCTGGTGGACAACATCTTCAGCCTCAATTCCTTCAAGGCGGTCATCGAGGAGGAGGAGACCACCACCGACGTCAACCGCAGGCTGGCGGCGCTTTTGCGGGAACGTTACGGGTTCGGCAACTTTTTCATATATGAAGTGGCCGCGAGCAAGAACAACATGACCGTGGCCTACGCCTCCGAGTACCGCGACATCTGCAGCCCCGACATCCTGGACGACTGCAACTACTGCCGGGCCAAGCGCACCGGCCATCCCATAAGCTCGGTCGATTTCCCCGATATCTGCAAGCAGTTCCCCCACGGCGACCGGCTCCTCCATCACTGTATCCCCATGGTGGCCAACAACCGGGTGGTGGGGGTGGTGCAGTTCCTGCTCCCGAAGGAAAGCGGCGACGAGGAACGCGCCGATTTCGAGCGCACCGTGTCCAGGGCGGCGCGTTACATCAAGGAGGCCACTCCGGTGATCGAGGCCAAGCGGTTTGCCTCGGCCCTGCAGGAGACCACCCTGCGCGATCCCATGACCGATCTCTACAACCGCCGTTTCCTCGAGACCTACAGCGAGACCCTGGTGGCCAGCACTATGCGCCGGGGCTCCAGGGTTGGCATCCTCATGTGCGACATGGATTTCTTCAAGGAGGTCAACGACACCTACGGCCATGAGACCGGCGACATGGTCCTGGTACGCACGGCCGAGGTGATCGTCTCCTGCGTCCGGGCCTCCGACCTGGTCATCCGTTACGGCGGCGAGGAATTTCTCGTTCTGCTCGTGGACATAAACAGCCGCGACGACATCGCCAGCCTGGCCGAACGCATCCGCAAGACCATGGCCGACACGGTCATCAAGATTCCCGACGGCAGTCTCAAGAAGACGGTGAGTATCGGCTATTCCGAGTTCCCCGGCGACACCGAGGCCTTCTGGGAGGCGATAAAGTTCGCCGACGTCGCCCTCTACCGCGCCAAGGAGTCCGGCAGGAACCGGGTTGTAGGATTCACCAGGGACATGTGGACCGAGGAGAAGTACTGACGGTTGCCGGTTTACGGTTTACGTACCCGTGTCCCTGGCCGCGGAGCGTGCGGTTGCGGAGGGTGGCGGCGCTCATGCCTGACTGGTCGAGGTCACCTCGCACTCGAGTTCCCCCTTTTTTAGCAGCAGGCGCAGGCGGTCTCCGGGCCGCATGGCGGCCGCGTCCTCGATGGTTTTTCCATCCGGAACCCCGAGGGCGACGGCGTAGCCCCGGCCGAGGACCGCAAGCGGGCTTAGGCTGTCGAGCCTGGCCGCCAGCAGGTTCAGGCGGTTCTTTTCCGCGTCGAGGCGGGTGGCAACGCCCCTTTCGATCCTGTCTGCGAGTTCATCGCATCTCTGCCTGGCCCGGGCCGTGGCTCTGTCCGGCCCTGCGGCCGCGATCCTTGTCCTCAGGGACTCGAGCCTTCCTGAACGCTCGCCAAGTATTCGCCGCGCCGCCTCGCCAAGTCGCCACAGCCGGGCGGTTATCATCGAACTCCAGGCAGAGGTGGCCACGATGGGATCGCTCAGGAATCGCTTGAGCATGGTCAGGCGGTAGGAGCCGGTTTCTATCCGGATCCGCATCTGTTCGCAGACCCGTTGCCGCTGCCGTTCGACCTCTGCCGCGAGCGCGGCCTTTTCCGGCACTGTCAGTTCCGAGGCCGCGGTCGGGGTGGCGGCCCTGACATCGGCGACCAGGTCGCAGATGGTGAAATCGGTCTCGTGGCCGATGGCCGACACCACCGGGATGGTGGACGCGAACACCGCCCGGGCAACGGTTTCGTCGTTGAAGGCGGCGAGATCCTCGGCCGCGCCGCCGCCCCGGCAGAGGACGATGACGCTTGTTTCGCCCATGCGGTTTACTGCCTCGACCGCTTCTTTTATTTCGGCGGCGCTGCTTCCGCCCTGCACGGTCACCGGCATGATCTCGATGGCGATACCGGCGAAGCGCCGCCGCGCCGTCCTTATGAAATCGTGGACCGCGGCCCCGTC
>JALWTY010000161.1 GCA_026993265.1 Desulfobacterales bacterium | reverse complement strand
GTAGAGCTCCTCCACCCGGCCGCGGCTCTTTCCACTTCGGCGGCGATGTCGTCCGGCTCCATCCCCGGCAGGATGCGGATGTCGACGCCGATCTCGCAGGCGTCCGGGATGATGTTGAGGGAGGAGCCGCCGCTGATCCTGGTCACCGCCAGGGAGGGGCGGCCGAGATCCGGGTCCTCGCGGCTTCCGGTCAGGGTGTCGCCGTAGGCCCTTAGTGCCTCGATCACCGGCAGCATCTTGTAGACGGCGTTGTCGCCCCGCTCCGGGACCGAGGAATGGGCCGCCCTACCGCTGGTGGTTATCCTGAACCGGCAGGCCCCCTTGTGGGCGGTGATGACTTTCAGCGAGGTGGGCTCGAGGGCGATGGCCAGGTCCCAGGGCCCGCCGCTTGCGGCCAGGGCCGTGGCCCCGGCCATGCTCACCTCCTCGTCCACGGTGGCGGCCAGGGTGAGGTCGAAACGGGGCCGCGCCCCCTTGTGGATGAGGCCCACCACCGTGGCAAAGGCGCAGGCGAGCGGTCCCTTGTCGTCGCAGGCGCCGCGGCCGTGGATCCGGCCGTTCTCCAGCCGGGCGGCAAAGGGCTCGTTCATGCCCCTGGCGCTGACCGTGTCCATGTGGGCCATGATGAGGAGCCGGGGCCGGCCGGGGGCCCGCCAGCGGACCACCAGGTTGTCCCGCCCCTCTTTTGCTGTCAGGGTTTCACATGAAACATGGTGGCTGCGGCACAGTTCCCGGAGCCGGCGCGCCACCCCGGCCTCGGCCGCGGCCGGAGTGGCGGCAGGGTCCGACGATTCGCTCGGAATCATTACCAGTTCGCGGGTCAGTTCAACGATGTCGATCATTTCAGGAACCAGAAGCCAGAAGCCAGAGGACAGAAGCCAATATCATCAGCGCAGGCGGACGATGAGGGCGCCGCTCTCCCTTTCCCGTCCCTCCCAGGAGACCGCCGCCACCCGGCCTTCCTTTTTCAGGCGGCGCAGGAACCGTTCCGCGCCCTCCTTGAGCACCGGCCCCTCGGGCGAGTGGCGGCCGCGGCCGGTGATTATCCGGACCCGCTCGATGCCGAGCCCCTGGCAGCGCTGGATGAAGGCCGTTATCCTGAGCTCGGCCGCGGCCAGGGTCAGGCCGTGCAGGTCCAGGCTCGCCCCCGGACGGCCGGGGTGTTTCCTGTTCCCGGGGGCGGCCTCCTTGGCGGCCGCGGCCCGGACGAGTTCAGGGGCGTGGGGATCGAAGAGTTCGGCGAAACTTTTGTCCTCGTTCGTCATGATGGCCGCCTCGACGAGGCCGTCATAAAAAACCGGCCCCGCAACAGGTTGATTATTACGGGGCCGGAAGCAAAAGGCAAAGGGGTTTTAGCAGCCCGTTGAAAACTACTGCGCTTGACGATGCGGCGTCAAAATCCGGCTGGAAAATGCTCGTTTACCCTATGTAAACCGCGCTTTTTCGCCGGATTTTTCCTTGCCTCGTCCGCGCTCGCGCTCGTTTTTTAACGGGCTCCTGAATCCGTGAGCTTAGATGAGCGGGCCAGATGCAAGGAGGCAACGATGTTGATTATACTTCGGTATATCAACTAGTTGCCGACACAGCAGATGGCCCGCTCATCAAGCGCCCCGCAGGGCGGCGGGTGCAATTTTGTCAAGGCGTTTTTTGTTGGAAAATTACAGTTTTTCAACTTGATGCCTTGCCAAAAGGCACGAAGCCGTCACGGATTCAGGGGGCTGTCAACAGCCTTCCACCGGCTTGCGCTTGCGCTTGCCGTGGCAGCCGCTACACTTGGTGGGTCCGTGCTTGCCATCAAGGCCCTTCTTGTGGCAGGCCCGGCAGAGGTCGTGGAAGACGTTCTTGCGCTTGCGCAGCTTTTTGTCCTTGAATTCGGCGTTGTGGCAGGCGCCGCAGGCGAGCGAGCCCGTGCCGGCCAGGGCCTTGATGGCCGCGAGGTCCCGGCCCTGCCCCTTGTCGTCGTGGTGGCAGGTTGCGCAGTCCAGGCCCGCCTTTTCCGTGTGGGTCTGGTGGCTGAACTTCACCGGCCGTTTGCCCTCGATGGTGATCCGTCCCCTGGGCGGGATCGCCGCGGCCATGGCCGTGGCCGCGAACATGAGCGCGATGGTGGTGATGATGGTTTTCCTCATTGCTCTTGCCTCCTTGTTGTGGTGGTTGCACATGGCGGCAAAACCGCCTTCCCTTGCCTCCCACCTTAGGGAGGAAAAAAGCGGAAATGAAGCCGACATCGGCCGATGTCGGGGCGGCATTTCAATAATTTCAAGATGTTACCTTTGGGTGTTTTTCGGGTGGAGTTGTTGTGGCGGGGCTGATGGCCATGGTGGAGAACGAAACACAGCAGATGGTGGCGATAAACGGGGCCCGCGTCCGCAGGCTGCGGGAGAAGCTGGGGCTGACCCAGCTTTATGTGGCCACGGTGGTCGGGGTGACCGCTGACACCGTTTCCCGCTGGGAGAACGGGCGTTACCCCACCATCCGGCGGGAAAACGCCGAGAAACTGGCCCAGGTCCTCGAGGTGGAGCTGGCCGTTATCGTCGGCAGCGAGCCCCTGGCCGATTACCAGGCCAGGGAAAGGCGTTTTTCCCGCTGGCCCGTGGTGATACTCATCGCCTTTGGGCTCTTCTTCGCCTTCGCCTACCTGCGGGGCCGGCCGCTCTTTTCCTCCCTCTCCCACATCGAGGCCCGGCGCCTCTTGCCCGGACAGGCGGCCCCCGGCAGCGTGGTTCCCCTGATAATCCGGGTCAGCGGCCCGGCCGCGGGCTCGTTCATCCTCGAGGAACGCCTCCCCGAGGGGGTGAGGCTGCTAAAGGCCGGGCCCGCGCCCAGGAGCAGGGCCAGGGGCAAGGTGCGCTGGCTCGGGGTGATGAAGGGCGGGCCGTTGCTCTATGCCTGCGAGATCCGCCTCCCGGAAGGAAAAGAAACGCTTTCGTTCCGCGGGATCCTGCGCCTGAAGGGCAAATGGCTGCCGGTGAGCGGCGCGGGCAAGATCGTCCTCCGCCCCTGTCATTGGGCTGACACCAACTGCGACCTCAGGATCGACGACGAGGAGATCCTCGCCGCCTACGAGATGCTCGGCGAGTCGCCCTTCTTCGAGTCCCAGAGGCTCCTGCTCGACGACCTGTGGGCCGCGGACTCATACCGGCCGGCAAAGGGCGGCTTCGTTCCGGCGGAAAGAGCCCCTGCGCCGTGATCCGGTTCCGCCGGATACGCCTTCGGGGCATAGGAGCCGTCACGGATTCAAGGTGACAGCCCGTTGAAAAGCCCTCCACGGCTTTTTCGACCCCGGTCAGCCAAAAAAGCTGTGGCTTACCTCTCGAAATTACCGCGCTTTTGGGCGCGTCAATTCCGGCGCCGCGTCCATGCGGCGTAATCGGCCCGTTTTTCAGCGGGCTGTTAAGTCGCCAAGGCGGGAAAAGGCGCTCTCGTTTTTATGACAGACTCGTAACAACTGTTCCCGCTGGCGTCTCCGGCAATTTCCGGGTAAAGGCGTTTTCACGCCTGACCTAGTTAAAAAACTTGTCTGTCCGAGTGGTTATCCCGAGTTTACGAGTTTTAGCGGCAGGCGTGAAAACGCCCCGGAAATGCCGTTTATAGCCGGAGGGGACAGTTGTTACGAGTCCATCTTTTATGCGGGAATCGCCGAAAACGCCAGCGGCAAAAGTCAAAAGCGGACTTGACCCCACCCCTCCGGGGGCGGCGGGTTTCCTCCGGCAACGTTGCCGGAACGGCGGATCCGGGCCGCGGGCCCTTATAACGGGGCCAGGTTGGTGGTGCCTTCACGGCATCCGCCCAGTCCGTCCAACAAACGTTAAAGGAGGAAAACAATGGACAGGAAAAAAATCGTTTCTCTGCTTGCCGGGTTGGCAATCTTCGCCGCCCTTCCGGCCGCGGCCGCGGTTTCCCCTTACCTGGGGGTGGGTTTCGGGATGAACTCGTTCGACACCAACCTCGCCCCGGTGAGCGGGGTGAGCCTCGACGACTCCGACAGCGGCGCCCGTTTCACCGTCGGGGTCAGCTTCAACGACGTGGTCTCGCTCGAGCTTTCCCGGGTCGATTTCGGCGAGGGTACCCTGCGGGGCGAGGCCGGCGGGGTCTTCACCCTCAACGGTGACGGTTATGTCTTCCTGAGCAACGGATCGCTCCGCGAGGAACTCACCACCTGGGCCTACGGCCTGGTCCTCTCCCTGCCGGTGAACCGTCTCAACAACACCGGGAAGAAGGACGTTCTGGTCCCCTATCTCCGGGCCGGGTTCAACTCCTGGGACCTGGACCAGAGCGCCTCGTTCTACGGGACCACGGTCAAGTCCGGCGATTCCGGGACAAACCCCTGGTTCGGAATCGGCTGTGAGCTGCGGATGACCGAGCACGCCGGGGTGCGGCTCGGCTATGACTGGTACATCGTCAACGACGACGACAACGTCATCGACAAGGTCATGAGCCTCGGGCTCGATCTTGTCCTGAGGTTCTGAGAATTCCCCGGTCCGCGCTCATGTTGCGCGGGCCGGGTTTTTTTTATAGCATCCTGAATGCCTGACAGGTTGTCTATGCAAAACATGCAGAACAACGAAGAGGCGCGGCATCCTCTTAAAAAAACAAGCGGAGAGGCATCATGCGTTACGCGGATTTCACCCTGCGGTGCCGGTTCACCGCCCCGGCCCGGACACAGGAGTACAAGGGTTCGGCCCTGCGGGGCCTGTTCGGTCGTTGTCTGCGCCGCGCCTCTTCGT
>JALWTY010000160.1 GCA_026993265.1 Desulfobacterales bacterium | reverse complement strand
CTACTTCGCCCGGTTGGGAGATGCCTCCCCACCCTAACGCCGGGTGGCGGCGGATACCGGTTCGGGCGCTTCCAGGGCGTCGGTCAGCAACCGGGTAATATCCAGCAGGCGGATAAGCCGCCCTTCCCGACCACCCAACCCAATAATCAGCTCTGCGGCCACCGGCCCCGACATCTCCGGGGTTGGCTGAATATCCTGATCGGCCAGGGTAATCACATCGTCCACCCCGTCCACCACCAGCCCCATCACCTTGTCTTCCAGCTGGACTAAAATGATGACGCTGGTATCGCCGTATTCACCCACCGCCATGCCGAACCTGGTGCGTAGATCGAGTACCGGAATCACCACCCCGCGCAGGTTAATGACGCCGGATACCCACTCCGGTGTATTCGGCACCGGGGTGGCAGGCTCATAGCCGATAATCTCCTGCACCGACAGAATCGGCACCCCATACAGCTCACCATCCAGATGGAAGGTCAGAAAACCGCCCTCGTCACCAAGACCAATCAAGTCTGCATCCATAAGGGGGGATACGCTTGACGGAGCGCTATGCGGTGCCTCCATCATCTGTTAAAAATCACTGATCCGCGAGGGGGATGAGTCATCGGGTGTCGTGGATGACCGAGACAGGGCCGGTTTACTGATAAAGCCCCGATCGGAACCGTCGGATGACAGGGTAAAGCCGTGCATCAAGCGGTCCAGGTGCCGGGCCTGCCGGGCCAGATTGTCGGAGGTGGCGGTGGCTTCCTCCACCATGGCGGCGTTCTGTTGCACCGCCTCCTCCATCTGAAATACCGAATGGCCGATCTCACCCAGGCCATGGGCCTGCTCGTCAGTGGCGGCAGACAGTTCGGAAATCAGTTCGGCTACGCGATCGGCCCTGTCAGAAATCTCTTCCAGGGTTTCACCGGTTTGATCGACCAGCCGGGTACCTGCGTTGACTTTCTCTATGGAATCCTCGATCAGCATCCTGATCTCCTTGGACGCCTCGGCGGAACGCTTGGCCAGATTGCGCACCTCCACCGCCACCACGGCAAACCCCTTGCCCTGTTCCCCGGCCCGCGCCGCCTCCACCGCCGCGTTCAGGGCAAGCAGGTTGGTCTGGAAGGCGATGTCGTCAATGGTCTGGTTGATGCGGGTGGTCTCCTCGCTCGCCTCGAGCGCCTCCTTCATGCTCTCGGTCAGTTGGGTGATGGCCCCTGCCGCCCTTGCCACCACCGAGTCCATATCTTCCATCAGCGCCGCCGAGTGGCGGGCGTTGTCGGCGTTCTGCCTGGTCATGCTGGCGGTCTCCTCCATCGAGGCGGATATCTCCTCCACGCTCGCCGCCTGCTCGCTCGCCCCGGCCGCGAGCTGCTGACTGCCCGAGGCCACCTGGCTTGCGGCGTTGTTCACCTCGGCTCCGCCCCGGGACAGGCCGCTGACCGCGGTTTGCAGGGCCGTGGTTATCCGCCTGACGATGAGAACGGCCACGGCCACGCTCGCGGCCAGGATCAGTGCCCAGGCGGTCCACGCCGCCCTGCCCGCCAGGGAGAGATCGGCCGCGAGCCTTGCGATCGCCTCACGGTTCTCCTCTGATATGGAGGCGGCGATATCGTTCAGGGCCGCCTTCATGGAGGTGGCGGTCTCGTCGATGCGGTCGTCGAGCTCGGCGAAGCGGGATTCCGCGGCCCGGCTTGCGACCGCGGCGCTAAGCTCGTCCATCTGGGCGAACAGGACCGGCGCCCTGTCCCTGACCGTTTGGGCCAGCCTTTTTTCCTCGGCCGTGTCCGCGGCCTCGATCAGATCCGCGCCCATTTTTTCTATCACTCCCCGGCCGGCGCGGATGGCCTCGGCCCGCTCGGCCGAGACCCTGCCTTCGGCCCGGTCGACCATGATGTCCATGGCCGCCAGGGCCAGCCCGTTGACCGCCTCCTTCATCAGGTTGACCGTTTCGAGCTGCTTCATGCGGCGTTCCACCTCGAGCCCGGTGGCCTTGGCGCGGCTGTTGCTCCATGCCGAGATCAGCGCCAGCATGGAAAGGCCGGCGGCGAATATGGCTATCAAGGCATGGATGCGTTTGCTGATGGTCCAGTTCATGTCTCCCCCCTAATATATGGTTGCGGCCCCATGTTCAGACGATAATGATTACTGATAATTCTATCACGGTTGGTGTTAGCAGGTCAAACAATAATCGTGGATTTCGGGTGTTACATTGTGGCAGCAATACTATCATGTTAAGAATGATTATCTATTGAAAAATCTTGTGGAGGTGGAGGGGAATGGGCAGGGGAATATTGACGGCCAGGAGCATGGAGGCGTGGCAGGTTGGAAGAACGGGTGACGGCCGGGGGTCAGCTCCTTATTTCCACCCTGAGGATGGCGAGGGGGTCGTCGCCGCCGGTGTACTGGAACCTGACCAGGTAGCGGCCCGGGGCGCGGACCAGTTTGCTGATGTCCACCCGCACCGGTTTGAGGTCCCGGTAGTTGCGCGCCTCCTTCACCGGGATCTCGAAGTCGTCCGGGCTCCAGCGGTAGATCTTTTTTTGTTTGCCATCCGGGGTGACGAGGTAGACCTTGCCGAAGGTGTCGGTGGAGCCGCGGCCGGAGGCGTAGAAGGTGAGGGTGGTTTTGGCGCCGACCTCGGGGAGGAGGAACCCGTAGGTGTTGTTCCTGCTGAACTCGGGGATCCCGGCCCAGCCCTTGACGTTGCTCACGTAATCCCTGGCCGTGTGGGTTTTTTTGGCTGCGGCCGCGGCCGCGGCCGGCAGGGGCGGGACCGTGCCGCCGAGGGCGGTGATCCTGGCGCGGACGTCTGCGATCTCGGCCTCGACCGCGGCCAGCTCCGCGCCGGTGACCCGGCCGCGCAGGGCGGTGAGCTTGCCGAGGTAATCCCGCTCGAGTTTCAGCTCGGCCCGGGCCTTTGCGGCCGCGAACTCCTGTTTCAGAAGATCCAGACGGCTCGCGGCCCGGACGTTCACGGCCGCGAGCAGGAAAAGCACGGCAACAACGGCAAAGAGCTTGATTGCTTTCATTACGTCTTCCTGGTTTTTCCAAATCAAAAAGCTTTATATTTCCCCGGAGCCGCTTGAAAGTCAAGTTTTCAGTTTATTGCTTAAATACTCCTCCGTCCCGGCCGCTAGACTCCCCCCCTAAACCCCTAATCGCCTAAACCCCTAAAATTGTCTTTTCCTTCCCGCTTGTGTATATATTCCTCCTGTCGGTCCGGCGGGGGCGTGGTCTTCCGCCCTGTTTTCATCTTGAGATCCTGGAGGATGGCATGGAGTACACCCCGGAGATAGAGGAGATGGCCTGTGTGGCCAAGGGCCCCAAGCACGGGCCCGCGCCCATCCCTGAGGAGGGGAGATGGGTCGAGGCAAGGGAGATAAGGGATCTTTGCGGGCTCACCCACGGGGTGGGCTGGTGCGCGCCGCAGCAGGGGGCCTGCAAGCTCACCCTGAACGTCAAGGACGGGATCATCGAGGAGGCCCTGATCGAGACCGTGGGCTGCACCGGCATGACCCATTCGGCCGCGATGGCGAGCGAGATCCTGCCGGGCAAGACCCTGCTCGAGGCATTGAACAGTGATCTGGTCTGCGACGCCATCAACGTGGCCATGCGGGAGATATTCCTCCAGATCGCCTACGGCCGCTCCCAGACCGCCTTTTCCGAGGGCGGGCTGCCGGTCGGCGCCGGGCTCGAGGACCTGGGCAAGGGCCGCCGCAGCGTGCTCGGCACCATGCATTCCACCCGGGAAAAGGGCCCGCGCTACCTCGAGATGGCCGAGGGCTACGTCACCCGCCTGGCCCTGGACGAAAACGACGAGATCATCGGCTACGAGTTCGTCCGCCTCGGGCCGATGATGGAGCAGATCGCCGACGGCGTGGACCCGGCCAGGGCCCTGGCGGACAACACCGGCACCTACGGCCGTTTCGACGAGGCGGTCAGGACCATCAATCCGAGAAAGGAATAAAGGAGAGGCGTCATGGCTCTTTTCGAGGGATATGAACGGAGGATAAAACAGATAGAAAAGGTCCTGGCCGCGGACCGGATCGCCTCGCTCGAGGAGGCGGAGGAGATCTGCCGCGGCCTGGGCCTGGACGTGGCCGGGATCGTCCGCGGGGTGCAGCCCATCTGTTTCGACAACGCCTGCTGGGCCTACACCCTGGGCGCGGCCCTGGCGATAAAACGGGGGGCCGGACGCGCGCCCGAGATCGCCTCCATCATCGGCGAGGGGCTCCAGGCCTTCTGCATCCCCGGCTCGGTGGCGGACGAGCGCAAGGTCGGCCTCGGCCACGGCAACCTCGCGGCCATGCTCCTGCGGGAGGAGACCCGCTGTTTCGCCTTTGTCGCCGGCCACGAGTCCTTTGCCGCGGCCGAGGGGGCCATCGGCCTGGCCCGGGCCGCCAACAAGGCCCGCAAGGAACCCCTGCGGGTGGTGCTCAACGGCCTGGGCAAGGACGCGGCCCAGATCATCTCCAGGGTCAACGGTTTCACCCACGTGGAAACGAGGTTCGACTACAAGACAGGCGAGCTCGCCGTGGTCTCGGAACGGGCCTATTCGAAGGGCGAGCGGGCCGCGGTCCGCTGCTACGGGGCCGACGACGTCCGCGAGGGCGTGGCCATCTGCCACCTCGAGAAGGTGGACGTCTCCATCACCGGCAACTCCACCAACCCCACCCGGTTCCAGCATCCGGTGGTGGCCACCTACAAGAAGGAGTGCATCGCCAAGGGGCACAAGTACTTTTCCGTGGCCAGCGGCGGCGGCACCGGCCGCACCCTCCATCCCGACAACATGGCCGCGGGCCCGGCCTCCTACGGCATGACCGACACCATGGGCCGGATGCACTCCGACGCCCAGTTCGCGGGCTCCTCGTCGGTGCCCGCCCACGTGGACATGATGGGTTTCATCGGCATGGGCAACAACCCCATGGTCGGGGCGAGCTGCGCCGTGGCCGTGGCGGTGGAGGCTGCCATGGCCGGACAGGGCTGAAGGCCGCCTCAGCGGCCGGCGGCAAGTTTTTCGGCCAGGGGGGCGAACCCGGCGGCAAGGGCGGCGTGGTCACGGCAGCGGCGCAGGCGGCCCAGGACCGGGGCCCCGCCCATCCTGGCGATGGTCTCCTGGTTGTCCCGGGCGATCTCCTCGTCGATGTCCTCTTCTTCGTCGGACAAGACCACCCCGGCGCAGGATATCCCCCGCGCCTCCAGGGCCGCGAGCGACAGCAGGGTGTGGTTGATGGTGCCGAGGCCGGTGCGGGCCACGAGCAGCACCGGCGCGGCCAGCCTTGCGATCAGGTCTATTATCAGGGTCTCGCGGTTGAGCGGCACCATCAGGCCGCCCGCGCCCTCGACGATGAGCCGGTCGAGCCCGGCCGCCATCTCCATGGTCGAGGCGAGCAACCGGTCCGGGTCTATTCTTTCCCCTTCCGTTTCCGCCGCCAGGTGGGGGGAGGCCGGTTTTGCCAGACAGTAGTCCACCCGCAGCCGTTCCGCGTCCCTTTCCATGTCCATGCCGGACAGTTCACATACCCGGACGAGATCGTCCGCAGGCGCTTTTCCGCCGGTGGCGGCCCATTTCTGGTAGCCGCAGGCCGCGCCCGTGCGGCGCAGGAACCCCAGAAGAAGCCCGCAGGCCACGGTCTTGCCCACCCCGGTGTCCGTGCCGCTGACCACGAGTATCCTTGCCCTTGTCTCGGATCCCATCTACCGCTGCCCCCTGACGAAAAAGACCTGGAAAACGTCTTGTACGGAGCCGTGCTTGGCCAGAAACCAGCGTTCCACCCTGCGGACCATCGCCGGTGTCAGTCTTGCCCGCATCCCGCCGCCGGTGCCGGTTTTTTTCAACTGGCGCAGCAGGTCCAGGGTGGACGGGTATTGCCGTTCGAGCAGGGTCTCGCGCAGGCAGTGGCGGGTAAAGGCCTGCTCCAGCATGGCCTCGACATCTTCCCTGGCCGGAAAGCGCGTTGCCGCGATCTCCGGCCCTCCGCAGGCGGCCAGGGCCCGGCCGAGCCCGGAGAGGGTCTCGGGACCGAACAGGCTTGCGGTGAACACCCCGCCCGGCGCGAGCAGCCGGCCGCAGTTTGCCATGGCCCGGCCCGGATCGTCGAACCAGTGCATGGCCGCGGCCGAGACGATGAGGTCGAAGCCGCCGCCGCATTCGTCTAGAAAGTCTTCCGCGTCGGCGCAGACCGCCTCCACTCCGCCCCGGCACCGTCTCGCCGCCAGTTCCAGCATCTTCCGGCTCAGCTCCACCAGGGTCATCCGGGCGCCGGGATAGCGTTTTTTCAGCTCCGCGCTGAGCGCGCCGGTGCCGCAGCCCAGTTCGAGGATCTTTTTCCTGTTGCCCGCCGGCAGCATGGCCACGAGCATGTCCCTGGCCTCTTTCTGGATGTCGGCGTGGGCGTCGTATGAGTCCGCGGCCCGGGAAAAGCGGCAGGCCAGGCGGCACTTCGCCAGTTCGGGAAGCCTCCCGTACTCCGGCGCGAGAAAGACCGCATGCCCCATGCGGGGAAGGATCACGGGCTGTGCGCCGGGGATTTCGGCCATCTCGGCCGCCGGCGCGACCAGATCCTTTTTTCCGTGAAACTGGCGGACAGGAATCTTTTTGTTAACGCACACCGCCCCTGTCCTTTCCGGCTCGTGACCGCAGAGGTATTCCAGCCCCTTCTCGAGGATGTTCAGGTCGTGGCTTTCAAGGGTCGCGGCCATGAACTCCTCCTTGAACCGGGCCCCGGCCGCGGCCGCGCCGGCAAAGGTGCGGCGGCAGAATTTTTCGAACAGGGCCGCGGGATCGCGGCGGTATTCCGTCAGGAACGCGGTTGTCTCCTCCCGCGGCCAGTTGCGCCGCAGGGACAGCAGGGTGAGGCTCGCGATCCGGTCCGGCCGGGCAGCGGCAAGGTCGAGGGCGATGTTGGCGCCCATGGACCAGCCGTGCAGGTGAATTTTTTCTATTCCTTCCCAGTCGAGAAAGGCCAGCAGCGCGGCCGCGGCGGTATCGGGGTCGAGGATGGCGCGGGGAACCACGGTCCCGGCCGGAAGGTTCGCAAGCCGGGCCACCCGGCCGTCGAACCCCCATCCGGGGAGGAAGACCACCGGCGGCCGCAGGGCCGGGGGGGCATTGCCCAGGTATTGGAATGCAGGGGGCTCATTCAACGGTCACACTCTTGGCCAGGTTCCGCGGCTGGTCCACGTCGCAGCCCCGCAGGTTGGCGATCTGGTAGGCGAGCATCTGCAGGGGCAGGGAAAGGAGCAGGGGGTAGAGGTCTTCCGTTACCGCGGGCACGGTGATGACATGGCGGCCGAGGGCGGCGAGGGGTTCTTCGTCGCCCCGGGTGCCGACCACGATCAGCCGCCCCTTCCGGGCCCTTACCTCCTCGGCGTTGGAAAAGGTCTTTTCGTACACGCTGTCCCTGGGCAGCAGGGCGAGGACCGGCATTTCCCGGTCCACCAGGGCGATGGGGCCGTGCTTGAGCTCGCCGGCCGGGTAGCCCTCGGCGTGGATGTAGGATATCTCCTTGAGTTTCAGCGCCCCCTCCAGGGCCACCGGGAAGTTGATGCCGCGGCCGAGGTAGATGAAATCGCGGGCCTGGCCGAACTCCTCGGCCAGGGGGGTGATTCGGTCCCCGAGCCCGTCGAGCACCTCTTCCATGAGGAGCGGTATCCGGGTCAGGGCCCGGCCCAGCCGGTGGGACTCGGCCAGCTCGATGGTGCCGCGGAGACGGCCCAGGTGCAGGGTCAGGAGGAACAGGGCCGCAAGCTGGCTGGTGAAGGCCTTGGTCGAGGCCACGCCGATCTCCGGGCCTGCGTGGGTGTAGACCGTGCCGTGGGCCTCGCGGGTCATGGTGGAGCCGACCACGTTGCAGATCGCAACCACCCTGGCCCCGAGGTCCATGGCCCGCCGCATCCCGGCCAGGGTGTCGGCGGTCTCGCCCGACTGGGAGATGGGCACCACCAGGGTGGAGGAATCGACGAGCAGGCTGCGGTAGCGGAACTCGCTGGCGATGTCCACCTCCACCGGGATCCGGCACCACTTCTCGATCCAGTAGCGGGCGATGAGCCCGGCGTGCCAGGAGGTGCCGCAGGCGAGCAGGACTATCCGGCCGACCGTGGCCGCGCTTTCCTGGTCGAGCCCGGCCTCGGGCAGGCTGACCGCGCCGGTCTCCGGGTCGATGCGGCCGCGGATGGTGTTGCTCACCGCCTCGGGCTGCTCGAAGATCTCCTTCAGCATGAAGTGCTTGTACCCGGCCTTCTCGGCCATGGCCGCGTTCCATTCCACCGTGGTGGTCCGGCGGGCGAGCGGCCGGCCGTCGGCCAGGCTCGCCACCTCGATTCCCTCCGGGGTGAGCACCGCCATCTCGTCGTCGTTCAGGAACATCACCTCGCGGGTGTAGGGCAGAAGCGCGGGTATGTCGCTCGCCAGGTGGCGGCCGCTCTCGCCCACCCCCAGGACCAGCGGGCTGTGCCGCCGGGCTGCGACCAGAAGGCCGGGCGCGCCGCGCCACATCACCCCGAGGGCGAAGGATCCCTCCACCCGGGCCAGGGCGGCCCGCACCGCCGCGGCGAGGTCGTTGTCCAGCTCCGCCTCGATCAGGTGGGCCAGCACCTCGGTGTCGGTGCCGGAGGTGAAACGGTGGCCGGCCGCGGCCAGCTCCTCCTTCAGGCTGCGGTGGTTCTCGATGATGCCGTTGTGGACCACCACGATACCGCCGGAACAGTCGCAGTGGGGATGGGCGTTGTCCTCGGACGGGGCCCCGTGGGTGGCCCAGCGGGTGTGGCCCAGGCCGCAACTGCTCCTTATCTCCTGCTCCTCGAGGATCTCCTCGAGCCGGGCGAGCTTGCCCCGGGCCCGGTGGCGCACGATTTCGCATTCTTCGGCCCGTTCCAGCGCGCAGGCGATCCCGGCCGAGTCGTACCCCCGGTACTCGAGCCGCCGCAACCCCTCGATGATGACCGGCACCGCCCTCCGGCGGCCGGTGTATCCGACTATTCCGCACATTTTTTTCTTTTTTCTGTTTGAATTCCGTGAGATTGACCGGGCAGGCCTTCTGGCCGTTTACCGGTTCACCGTGTTTATGCCGCCGGGAGCTTCAGGGGGTGAAATTGGCGGCCGCCTTGGCCGCGGCCGCGGTGAGGGCGGCGAGCAGGGCGTCTATCTCCTCGTCGCGGCTGTAGCGGGACAGGCTGATCCGGATCGAGCCGTGGCTGTACTCCTCGGGCACGCCCATGGCCACGAGCACGTGGGACGGGTCGATGTCGCCGCTGTGGCAGGCCGCCTGGGTGGATACCGCGATGCCGCGGGCGTCGAGCTCCTGGGCGATGCCCGCTCCGGAGGCGTGGCGGAAACAGACGTTGACCGTGTTCGGCAGCCGCGGCGCCTCCTCGGCGACGATGAAGGCTCCGGGTATCTTTTTGAGTTCCGCCTCGAGCCGGGTCCGCATGGCGGTGAGCCGTTTCTTTTCAAGCCCGTTTGCGGCCAGCCTGCAGGCCGCGCCCAGACCGGCGATGGCCGGGACGTTTTCGGTCCCGGCCCGGCGGCCGCCTTCCTGGCCGCCGCCGGTGATCATGGGGGCGACCGGCACCCTGCGGCCGGAGTAGAGAAGCCCCGCGCCCTTGGGGCCGTGGAACTTGTGGGCCGAGATGGAGAGGTAGTCGCAGGCGGCGGCGGGCAGCTCCACCTTGCCCGCCATCTGCACCGCGTCGCAGTGGTAGAGCACCCCCCGCTCACGGCAGACGCGGCCGAACTCCTCCACCGGCGAGACCACCCCGGTCTCGTTGTTGGCCCCCATCAGGCTGACCAGGACGGTGTCTGGCCGGATCGCCCTTTCCAGGTCAGTGGGATCGATCATGCCGTTTCCGTCCACCGGCAGGAACTCGACCTCGTACCCCTGTTCCGCCAGCCGGGCCAGGGGCTTTAGCACTGAATCGTGCTCCACCGGCGAGCTTATGATGTGGCGTTTTTCCGGCCGGGCCGCGGCCGCGCTCGTGATCGCCAGGTTGTTGGCCTCGCTGCCGCCGGAGGTAAGGGTTATGCGCGAAGGCGGGCAGCCGAGCATGGCGGCCGCGGCCCGGCGGGCCTCCTCCACCGCGGCCCGGGCCTGTTCCCCGAAGAAGTGGGGGCTTGAGGGGTTGCCGAAACAGTCGCGCAGGCAGGCGAGCATGGCCTCGACCACCTCGTCCGCCGGCCGGGTGGTGGCGTTGTTGTCAAGGTATATCCTCTGCATGTCATTCTCCAGAAGTCAGAAGACAGAAGTCAGAAGACAGTAAACGGATGCGGCCTTCGGCCGCGGGCGTTTGCATGGCTTCATCCTAATCCCCCAGTCTCCTAATCTCCTAACCCCCTAAACCCCTAAACCTAACTGATTTCCAGCATCCGTTCGAGCGCCATCCGCGCCCCCTTTGCGGTCTCCTCGTCAACCGTTATCCGGTTGACCTCCTCGCCGCGGGCGATGTTGTCCATGGCCCAGAGGAGGTAGCCCGGTTTTATCCGGTACATGGTGGAGCAGAGGCACTGGAAGGGGGAGAGCGAATGGACCTCCTTGTCCGGGTGCAGGTCGGCCAGGCGTTTGACCAGGTTTATCTCCGTGCCCACGGCCCAATGGCTGCCGGCCGGGCTTTCCTCGATGGCGGTGATGATCCGTTCGGTGGAACCGTAATCGTCCGCCAGGCGCACCACCTCGTGGCGGCACTCGGGATGGACGATGATCCTGATCCTGGGGTCTTTCTTGCGCCAATACTCCACGTGGGCGGGCTGGAACTGCATGTGCACGGTGCAGTAGCCGTCCCAGAGCACGACCCTTGCCCGGCGCAGGGCCGCGGCGCTGTTGCCGCCGTCCGCCTCGCCCCGGCGCCAGCGGACGATCTTCTCCTCCGGGATGCCCATGGCCAGGCTGGTGTTGCGGCCCAGGTGCTCGTCCGGGAAGAAGAAGACCTTGTCGCCCTGGGAGAAGGCCCATTCCAGCACCTGGCGGGCGTTGGACGAGGTGCAGACCGAACCGCCGCGGCGGCCGACGAGGTTCTTCACCGCGGCGGACGAGTTGACATAGGTGACCGGGACGATCTTCGCATCAGGGTCAGCGGCGGCGAGGTCCTCCCAGGCCTCCTCCACCTCGTCGGCCGTGGCCATGTCGGCCATGGGGCATCCGGCCCGCAGGTCCGGCAGGATGACCTTCTGCCCGGGCCCGGTGAGCATGTCCGCGGTCTCGGCCATGAAGTGGACCCCGCAGAAGATGATCCAGGGGTTGTCGCGGCCGGCGGCGAGCCGGGCCAGCTTGAGGGAGTCGCCGGTGAGGTCGGCGAAACGGAACACCGCCTCCTGCTGGTAGTGGTGGCAGAGGATGAGAAGCCGGTCGCCCAGCTCCCCGCGCCGCGCGGCGATGGCGGCGATGATCTCCTCCTCCGGGGCGTTCAGGTATCGTTCGTCTATCTCTGGCTGGATCGGGTTCATCTGTCTTTTCCGCCTGAAATGCTGGCCGGTCCGGCCTGTCTTTGAAAAAAAGGGCAATATACCTCAAAGCCGGCGCAAGGACAAAAAAAACGGGGCCGTGCGGCCCCGCGCGTCTGTTTTTTTGCAGGGTGGCTCAGCGGGCCACGGTGACCATGGCCGCGCAGGGGCCCTTGTCCCCCTCGGACTCGACAAAGGAGACGGTGTCGCCTTCGTTGAGTTCGTCGAGCTCGGCGTTTTTGAGGGCGTTCTCGTGGAAGTAGATCTCGCGGCCGTCGGCCGAGACGATGAACCCGTAGGACTCGTAGGGCGACACCGTCTTGATGGTCCCGGTCATGGCGGTGGCCACGGTGTCGTCCTTGATCCGCACCGCCTTGCGCCGCTTGCGCTGCAGTTCCTTGAGCTGTTCGCCCAGGCGGTCGAAGGCGGCGACGAGGATGGGCCTGACCTTTTCACCCTTGCGCTTCACCACCACCGTGTCGCCCGGGACCGTGGCCACCAGCCTGACCTCGTAACCGCCCTCGCGGTGGTTCGAGGTGGACTCGATGGTCACCCTGAGGTTGTGGACCAGCCCCGGATGGTGCCTGGCGAGGCGCTCCTTTTCCTCGTCGATCTTGTTCTGCCACGATTTCCTGATCTCGAGATTGGGGCCTTCAACCTGAAGTTCCATGCAGATACCTCCCTGAAGGGGTTTATGGATAGCAGGCCGCAAAAGCCGGCCTTGCCGCTGTCCGGGCCGGTCGCAGGAACGACCGGGCGCGGCGGACGGCGGGCCCGCCCCTGGACGGGGCGTAATCTCATTGTATCAAAAAATTAGGAACGGCCGGGAGCAAAGGCAAATTTTTGCGGGATTTTTTCTCTGTCCGGGAACCGGGATACAGGGGACGAAGGCGTGGTAACTTGTCGTAACGGCCTAACCCGGATCAACCTACGCAGCTGCGAACAAATCATTCATAATGCGTCCACATGCGAATGACCTTTACAACCTTCTCATCAGACCGAACTTCGTAAACGAGACGATGCTTGATGGTTATTCTGCGGGAATATGCTCCCTTAAGGTCACCGACAAGTTTTTCGTATGAAGGCGGAGTTTGAAAAGGATCCTCCTCAATAATGGCAAGCAGCGTTTCAACCCTTGATTTAAGCCCGGCCCTCTTTATCTTCCGGGCGTCCTTTTGCGCCATTCTGGTGAAAACAACCTTCCAGCTCACCAATCAAGCTCCTCGGAACACTCCTCCAGAGGAGTGGCCAGGCCCTCAAGAATCGACTCCCGCATCCCGGGAATGGAAACAAGATATAGGGTTTCCTGGATTGATTCCCAATCATCCTCGGAAACCAGCACCGCACTGACCCTCTTGCCCTTGATTGTTATCGGCTTGTGCTCGGATGCGACAGCGTCAACCAAACCATATAATCTGGCCCTTGCCTCGGAAACGGTAATTGTAGTCATGGTCACACCTCCCAAACAAATCGTACGACATCAGGTACGAAAAAACAAGGATCGAAGAGGGGGGACCCATTAACAGCCCGTGCAGCAAGGCCGCAAGATTGGAATCGTTCTTCAACGGGCGGTTCCGGGCTGCTTGCCTCCCATGGCCAGGAGGCGGCCGGCCGCTTCCCGGGCCCGGTGGCGGATCTTTTCGTCCTTTTCCATGAGCGAGGCGATGACGCGGACCGCTTCCCTGACCTTGGCATGGTCGTGGCAGACCAGCAGGAGGTCGGCCCCGGCCGCCAGGGCCGCGGCCGCGGCCGCGGGCACGCTGCGCTCGTTTTCCACCGCGCCCATCTCGAGATCGTCGGTGACCACCGCGCCGGTGAACCCCATATCTTCGCGCAGGATGCCGGTCAGGATCCTTTTCGACAGGGTGGCGTGGTTCTCCGGGTCGAGGGCGGGGTAGAGGGTGTGGGAGGTCATGATCATCGCCACCCCGGCGGCGATGGCCGCTTCAAAGGGGAGGAGGTCGGCCGTGAGTTCACGGGCCGCGGCCGTGACCGTTGGCAGGACCTCGTGGGGGTCCGCCCCGGCGCGGCCGAGGCCGGGGAAGTGCTTGCCGCAGGCGCGCACCCCGGCCGCCTGCATGGTCCTTATTATCAGGCTGCCGAGCCGGGCCACGGTCTCAGGGTCGCTCCCGAGGCTGCGGCGCTCCATGAAACGACCGGCCACGGCCGGGCTTGTGTCCAGCACCGGCGCGAAGTTGAGGTTGATCCCCACCCCGGCCAGCTCCCGGCCGCAGGTCTCGGCATAGGCGGAAAGCGCGCTCTCCGGATCGTCCGATTCCGCCAGTTCCCGCATGTCCGGAAACATGGTGAAGGGCGGGGAGAGCCGCGCCACCGTGCCGCCTTCCTGATCGATGGCGATCAGGGGCGGGCCGAGCCCCGCCCTTTCACACTCTTCCCGGATGGCCGCGGTCAGGGCCGCGATCTGCTCAGGACCGCCGCAGTTCCTCCTGAAGAGAATGAAATGGCCGACCCCGTGCTCGTGGATCAGCCGTTTGCTGGAATCGTCGAGCGTGGTTCCGGGCAGTCCGGCCATGAACAGGGCGCCTGCGGCGCGGATGGCCTCGCCGTTCATGGTTCCTCTTCCCGCGGCTGGTAGGGGGCCGGATCCTCGACCCCGGCAGCCGCGAACCCGGCCAGCCGCAGCCGGCAGGCGTCGCAGCGGCCGCAGGCCCGGCCGAGGCCGTCGGGCGCGTAGCAGGAATGGGTGATGGAGTAGTCCACCCCGAGGGCAAGGCCGGTTTCGATGATCTCTTTCTTGCTCATGCGGATGAGGGGGGCGTGGATGGTGAATTTTTTCCCTTCGCTCCCGGCCTTTGTCCCCAGGTTGAAGGCCTTTTCGATGGCAGTGATGAACTCCGGGCGGCAGTCCGGGTAGCCGCTGTAGTCCACGGCGTTGACGCCGATGAAGATGTCGCGGCTGCCGATGACCTCGGCAAAGGCGGCGGCGTGGGCCAGGAAGATGGCGTTCCTGCCGGGCACGTAGGTGGCTGGGATGTCGCGCATCTCCGCGGCGCCGCGGTCCAGGGGCACGTCGATGTCGTGGTCGGTGAGGGCGGAGCCGCCGATGCGGTCGAGATCGAGTCGCAGGACGAGATGGCGGGCCGCGCCCATCTCCGCGGCTACCCGCGCGGCCCGGTCCAGCTCCACCCTCTGCCGCTGGCCGTAGGCGAAACTGAGGCAGTGGCAGGCGAACCCCCTGTCCCGGGCAATGGCCAGCACGGTGGCCGAATCCAGGCCGCCGGAGAGCAGCACCACCGCCTTTTTTTCCTTTTCGCCGTTTCCGCTCATTTCCGCCTTGCGGCGCCCCCTTGCGAGCACACCGGGCAGCCCTGCATGCGCAGGGGCAGCTCCAGGCGGCACTGGTGGAGGAGCGCCTCGTTTGCGAATATCTCGTCGGTGGGGCCGTCGGCCCTGATCTCGCCCGCATGCATGACAATGGTCCGCTCGCACAGGTCGATCACCATGTCCAGGTCGTGGGTGGCGATGATCTTGGTGTGGGTGAAGCTGGCGAGCAGCTCTATGAGCCGGCGCCGGGCCCGGGGGTCGAGCCCGGCGGTGGGCTCGTCCATCACCAGGATGTCCGGGCTCATGGAAAGGACCGAGGCGATGGCCACCCGCCGTTTCTGGCCGGTGGACAGGCGGTGGGGCGGCCGGTCGGCGAGCTCGCTCACCCCGACCGTGGCAAGGGCGTCCTCCACCCGTTTCTTCACCTCCTCCGGGGTCAGCCCCAGGTTGAGGGGACCGAAGGCCACATCGTCGAAGACCGTGGACATGAAGAGCTGGTCGTCCGGGTCCTGGAAGACCATGCCCACGGTGCGGCGCACCTCGTTCAGGGTGTCGCGGGTGAGCAGGCAGTCGCCGATGCGCACCTGCCCCGCGGACGGCGTCAGGTAGCCGTTCAGGTGCAGCAGCAGGGTGGATTTCCCGGCCCCGTTGGCGCCGACGATGGCCACCGATTCCCCGTGACGGATGGTGAAGGATATTTGCCGCAAGGCCTCGGTACGGTCCGGGTAGCAGAACTCGAGGTCGCGTGCTTCGACTATGTGGTGGCTCATCGGCTGAACTCCAGCACCAGGCGCCCCAGCAGGGCGGTTGCGTCAGTGGCGCGCAGGATGATGAAAAGGGAGCTGAATCCGGCGAAGAACAGCACCTCCTTATAACCGAAAGCAAAGCTTCTCGCGATCCTTATCTCGCCGGTGAAGGCGCGCGACAGCATGGCCATGTGGATGCGCTGGGCCCGGTCTATGGTCCGCAGCAGCAGGTTGCCCAGTATCTGCATGAAGACCTTGTAGCCAATCTTTCCCTTGCTGGAGAAGGAGCGCAGGGAATGGGCCCGGGTCATCCTGATGGATTCGGCGATCAGGACGAAAAGGTAGCGGTAGAGCATGAGAAGCTGGACCGCGAAGATGTTTGGCGCGCCGAGCCGTTCCATGGCCATGCAGATGGAGGCGAATCCGGTGGAGGCAATCAGGAGCAGGGCAGCGCCCACGGTTAGAACGAAGCGGATTATCAGTGACGCGAAGGATATCCAGCCGCCGGATATGGCCAGCGGACCGACACGGAGCATGGTCTCCTGGTCGAACCAGGGATTAAAGATACCGATGAACAGGACAAAGGGCGATACCAGAACGAGTTTTTTCGCCAGGTAGCCGACCGGCAGGTCGCCCAGGCCGATGAGCACTGCGGGGTAGAGGAAAAAGGGGAGAAGACGGTTGATCTCGTATTTGTCGAACGAGACCACGCAGAGGATGAACACCAGGGTGGTGAGCAGTTTTGCGCGGGGATCGAGGCGGTGCAGGGGGGTGTCGGCCTCGGCTAGGGTGTCGAGACGGCCTATGTCGTAGAAGGCCTTGTCAATACGGGACGACATCCCCCCTGCGAATCCTTTTTGTTAATGGGCCGGTTGCCCGGATTTCTTCTTGAGGCCGAACCCTATGCCCAGGCCGACGAGCAGGGTGAGCAACCCGCCGATGAGGCCGGCGGTGGAAGTGCCAAGATCAACCGGCCCGGCGGAATCGCTCTCTTCCGCGGCCGCTGCGGCGGGCTCGCTCTCCTTGAACCCGTAGTCGGGCATGAAGGCGGTTTTTTCCTGGAGTTTTTCCAGCGCGCCGTGCACGCCTTCGGCCGGAGCCTCGAGCTCTTCATGGCCGGCGACCTTGGCCATGGACCATTCGAGCCCGTCGGGATGGCTTGACGCAAACCAGGAGAGCAGTCCGCCGGTGAAGACCGCAGCCGCTCCCAGGCCGATGAGCACCTGCTTTATCGGCAGGGTTCCGAGCGGCTGGTCGTTCATGGCCCGGTCGAGGATTTCGGGACGGGTCTTCCAGATGAAGGAGACGATGCCCGCAGTCACCAGCCCTTCGACGATGCCTATGGCCAGGTGGATGGGCTGCATCATGACGACAAAGGACGAGAACGGCAGCTCGCTTATACCGCTCAAGGTGGTTTCCAGCACTACGCCAAATGCGCCGAGCTGGAGCCCGACCACGCCGGCGGTGACGCTTGCGCCGAGAAGGCGGCCGGCGGTGGGATTGTCGCCCACTATCTTTTTATAGATGAAAGGGTAGGCGAAATAGCAGGTGATGACCCCCATGTTGAAGATGTTGCACCCCAGGGCAAGAAGGCCGCCGTCGGCGAAGAACAGGGCCTGGACCACCAGGACCGAGGCGATGGCGAGAAAGGCCGCGTGCGGCCCCAGCAGGATCGCCAGCAGCAGCCCGCCGCCGAGGTGCCCGCTCGAACCGGTGCCGGGGATGCTGAAGTTTATCATCTGGGCCGCGAACACGAAGGCGGCCAGCACGCCCATGAGCGGCACCTTGCGGTCGTCGAGGCTCTGTTTGACCTTGCTTGAGGCGTAGACCGTGGCCGCAGCGGTGGCGGTCCACATGACGCCGCCCACGGCGGGTGAGAGTAAAGCGTCTGCCATATGCATGATGATTCTCCTTACCGTATTACAAGTTTGATAATGATAACACACCCGGCCGTAAATGGCCCTTAAAACTTTTTGCCTGTTCCTTTCCAGCCCGTTGAAAAGCGGTTGCGCTTGATGATTCTCAAGTCAAGATCCGGCGCAAAATGTTCATTTACTGTCCCAATTTGGGAGGGTTAAAGCCCCCACCTTTAGGTGGCAGCTTTAGCGCGGTTTAGTTAGGCTTGTGTTCATGGCAAGTGACTACCGGCA
>JALWTY010000159.1 GCA_026993265.1 Desulfobacterales bacterium | reverse complement strand
TGTATAAGGGACGGCAGGCGGGGGTCGGCCGGGGCGGACGGGCGGTCGCCCTTGCGTGGGGTCAGGGTTTCGGGGGCGCGGAAGTTTTGCCATTGGGGGCATTTTTCCGCGTCTCCCGCGTCGGGGCAGGCGTAGCAGGGGATGAGAGCGCATTTGTCGTTGGGCATGGATTACCTCCTGATGGCGTTGATGAGGGCTCCGAGGGCTCCGGCGGCGGGGGGCTGGCCGGTGGCGGCTTGGTAGCGGGTGGTCTTTTCGCGGGTGCGGAGGCCGAAATAGGCCCGGAGCAGGACCATGGGCGGGCCGATCACGCTCAGGATAAACGGCCAGGCGGTGGTGAGTTTGTCGAGCCCTCGGCCGGTAATCAGGGTGGCGGCCCAGGCGGTGATGGCCACGGCCACCGCGTAGGTCACCAGCCAGGCCATGCGGTTGGCTATCTCCGGGCGGGTGGAGGCCCCGGCCTGGTCGGCCCGGGCCAGGGTGTCGGCCACCTTTGTCCAGGCGTGGATCTCCTCGATCTCGACGTCGATCTCGCGGGTGAGGATCTCGGCCTGTTTTTCCGGGGGCAGGGTGTTGATTGCCTCGCGGACCTGGTGGCCGGTGGCGTTTTCGGGCAGTTTTTTGTCAGCCGGCAGGAACGTGTTGACCAGGTTGACCACCTCGGTCCCGGCGCCGGGCGCGACCACGTTCAGGGCCGCGCCGCCGGCCTTGAGCAGGAAATTTCCGATGGTTTTCAGGTTCATTTTTGCCTCCTTGTTCTGGTGCGCGGGGCGCACCGTGGACGGGATGGACATGGGATGGACTTGGTGGACAGGGGCTTTAGCTCATGGCCCGGGCGAGCCAGCCTCGGGCGTATTTTTCCAGGGTCGGGTGCTGGCGCATGGTTTTGAGATAGTGGTGGCCGTGGATTATTCGCAAAGTGTTGAGCAGCAGGGTGTCGGTGCGCTCGGTGTCGGCGTATCTCTTGACCGCGGCCAGGGTGGCCGGGCCGATTTGGCCGTCGCAGGCCAAATCGGGCCAGGTTTTGCCGTTGCGGTTGAGGGCGTTTAGGGCCTGCTGCAGCATGATGGCGGCGCGGTGGACGCCGAGGTTGACCGCCATGTCGAAGAGGCGGGCCGCGAGGCTTGGGGCGAGGAGGGCCAGCTCGTCGCCGGAGAGGCGGTCCCAGTATTGGACGCGGTAGAACTCGGCCACCTGGTCGTTGAGGACCGGGATGGTGTCGAGGCAGGCGGGGAAATCGGGGCTGTGGCGGTGGGCGTCGATGATGTCCCAGCCGGGCCAGGCCTGGTGAAAGCGGCGGGAGATGCCGCGGTATGTCTCGCCGCCGGGGTCGGCCGGGTCGTTTGCGTAGCCGCCCTCGTGGGTGAGGGTTGCGGCCAGGGCGCGGGTGAAGGTGGTGTTAGCCATAGTGTCTTGTCCTCCTCAGGGTCATGGTGCTGCCGCAGCCCGGGGTGGGGCAGGGCATCTCGGGCCAGCCTGCGAGCGGGTGGCTGTTTGCCGGGACCAGGTGGTCGCGGCCGCAATCCCTGCACTCGTAGTGCAGGATGCTGGGCTGGTAGCTGGCGCACGTTTTCGGGTCCGCGGCTTGGCAGACCGGGCAGCGGACGCAGGGGGGCGGGGCGGTGAGGCTCATTTGCTCCCCCTCACTATGTAGATGTCCTTGCGGATCTGCTTGATCTCCTCGCGGACCGCGGCAATGTCCTTGGCCATCCCCTGGAGCAGGGCGCGGGTGGCGGACATGCAGGCCTCCTGACGCTCGCGGCAGTCGCGGCGCAGCATCATCCGGGCCTGCATCCGGATGGTGGCGAGCAGGGCTCCGAGGATGCCGCCGCCCGCGGCCGCGCCCGCGATCTTTGCCCCCTCGATTATGGCGTCAGCCATATCGGCCTCCTTTACCAGTTGATGTTGTCAAGGTCCGCCGGGGTTTGAGCCTGGGCCACCTGCTCGAGCAGCCAGTCGCGGCGGTCGGCGTTGCTCATAACTACCAGCCCCAGCTCACCGATGACGGTAGTGGCCTCCTCCACGGTCAGGTTGTACCGCTGGTCAACACCAGGTACCGTCAGAGTAGAACCGGGCGGGGCGTAGTCACGGGTATAGTCCCGACGGTCCCGGAGTTTCTGCGTAAAGACGTAACCGCCGGGCCAAACCCGCCCAACCGAATCCACAACGGGCTGAGTGTCGGCTTTCGCATAGGCTTCCAGAATCTCCTGCCGCTTCTGCATCCGCAACTCTTCCACAGCAGGCTGAATATCAGGGAGAGTCACCAGTTTGCCATCTACAATCGCTTTCATCGCCCAAACACCTCAATTCTGCCCGTGTCGATGGTATAGGATGACCCAAATCTCGACATGAACCGCAGCTTGTTGACATACGCGCTGGTGCCGAACATCAGGTTGAACATGCCGATGGCATAGTCGTCGTTGGCTATATTCCCGTGCCATTGCCGCCGAGTACCGACAGTCAGATCGAGCCTACCGAGGATGTCGGCCTTGCCGGGGCCTGTGGAGCCGGTGTCGTCAGACAGGCTTCGATAGACAGCGGTCAAGCCGTCTTGGGCGTAAACAGTAATGCCGCTGCCGGTGATCCATGTAGCTCCACCATCAGTGGACACCTGCATGTCCAATCCAGCGATTAACGATCCTCCGTGGGAGATGCCCCTGGCCCGGATTTCCAGCTCTTCCAACCCTGCCGGAATCGAGATGTCCACCACACTTACCGGCGTTGAGATAGTCACCGACTGTATCAGGCTCCACAGCCCGCCGCCGCCTCCGCTCGCGGTGAGGTTTTTCCACACCGCCGCGCCGGGGGTTGCGTCCATGCACTGCCAAATGGTGCCGGCAGTTTGGTTCATCCAGATGGACTTGACGGCGTAGCCGGCGTCGGCGTCGTCGGTTGCAGTCGGATCCCTGGTGGCGGAAAGATTGTTTTTGACCAGGCCGTGGACGCCCTCGGTGTTGCCCGCGTGGGTGGAGACTGCGCTTGCGGCGGTTCCCGCCGCGTCGGCTCCGACATCCGCGGCGGTAAGGCCGTGAGGGTTGGAGGCATTCTCGTGGACCTCGAGCTCGTCGTGGGCGTCGGCTATGCCCTGCTCGATCTTGTTGAGGTGGACGGCGTCGAGGTCCGGCGGGGAGTTGTCCACCCAGTTTGTCTTCGTGTAAGCGCTCATATCCTTGCCTTGATCTTTATCTTGTCGGTCCAGCCGGGGATCTCGGGGATGCCGACCTCGGCGTGGGTTTTCGCGGCTCCGAGGGGGGCCACGTTTTTGAGGTCCTCCAGTATGGTCTGTTTCGGGGCGTCGGGATGGCCGAGGTTGTCGTACATCCAGAGGCCCACGTCCATGTCACGCATGTCCACGAGGACCACCTCGAAATCGGTGGCCGGGAATTTTTCGCTGCCGTATTCCGGGAACGGGTGCGGGATGGCGGCGAGGAGCTCGGGGTCGTTTTTGTATAAGTGCATGGGGCCGTTGTAGGCCCAGGGCGGATCCTGGGCCTCGTAGGCGGCGATCACCTCGCCGGTGGATTTGTTGCGGAGGAGGAAGAGGAAATGGCCCCAGTTGATGTCGCCGATTTTGTAGGGCGGGGACGCCTGGATGTAGCGTTGGGAGGCGTAACAGGTCGCACCAAGAGCATTGGTTGCATAAATGACGACGGTTGTAGCCGGGGAGGCTGCGTTACCATCAAAAATATGATTATTCCATGCCCCCCCCGTAGCCCACGAACGAGGGTAGAAACCATACTCCCCGCCGGGAAGCGTTAATTGCTGGCTCCCGCTGGAACTGGAGCCTGGGCCGTAACTCACCGTCCCGCTCGCTGTTTTTAACTGCCCCTGGCCCACCGCTCCTGCTTGAATATCCGCCTGCCCATGAGTGTGCGACGACGCGGCAGCGCCGGTCTGGGCGTATGTCACGCCGTGGGGGTTGTCAGCTCTCGCGATATGCGTCTGGGCATCGCTGGCCGTGGCCGCGTTCCCCGTAATATCCGCCGGCAGTTTCCCGCTTGCATCCAGAGCCAAAAGCACATTGGCCGCAGCGGTGGTTGCGGCGTGGATGCCGTCCACGGTGTCGGCGTCGAGGCCCTGGCCGCTGCCGAGTTTCAGCCGGGCCAGGGGGACCTTGCCGTCGGCGCCGAGGTCGCAGACGCCGCCTGCAACGCCCAGGGCCTGGATCATGGCGTTGAGCTTGTCGATGAGGTCGAGGAGGTCGGTGCGCCAGGTGGACGGGTTGTCGGTGCCCTCGTCGCAGTTTGCCTTGCTTACGGTGGCGGTGGGCCAGGTCATTTTTTCCTCCTTGTCACATTCCTCTTATGAACGAATCGATGACGGCGTCGGCCGGGTTGCCGTTGTTGTCGTATATCCTTATCCGCGGGCCGATGGTGTGGTCCTTGTCGGCGACCTCCCAGGTCCAGCCGGGGCCGGTGTTCTGCAGGCCGACCATCACCTGGGTGATGAGCGAGTAGGTGGCGCGGATGGGCAGGCGGACGTCTCCGGTGCCGAGGCGGTAGGCCCCGGTGAGGGTGGCGGTGTCGAGGTTGTTGATCTCCTCGGTGACCGGGGCGGCCGACAGGTGGATGACGATCTCCTCGATGGTGGCCGGGCCGGAGGCCGGGGCGGCCATGGTCACCCTGATCTTGACCCATTTGGCGGTGATCAGGGCCGGGGCGGACCACTCGGACCAGGTGCCGTCGGAACCGTCGGTGGAGTCGGTGGAGTATGAGACCTCGATGGTGGGGGTGCCCCGGCCCTGATCACCGCCAAAT
>JALWTY010000158.1 GCA_026993265.1 Desulfobacterales bacterium | reverse complement strand
CATCAAGGGTTCCTTCACCGGCGCCACCGCCAACAAGGAGGGTCTGCTCGCCCGGGCCAACAACGGCAGCGCCTTCTTCGACGAGATCGGCGAGCTGACTCCCTTCATCCAGGCAAAACTGCTCCGGGTCCTGCAGGAACGGGAGTTCAAACGGGTCGGAGACACCGCAACCACAAAGGTCAACCTGCGGATAATATCGGCCACCAACAAGGATCTGGAAAAGGAAGTGATCGACGGCAACTTCCGCGAGGATCTCTTCTACCGCCTGGCGGTGATTCCCATCCGCATCCCGCCGTTGCGGGAAAGAAAAGAAGACATCCCCCTGCTCATCGACCATTTTCTCGAAAAATACGCCCGCCGCTTCGGCAAGGAGGTTCCGGCCATCTCGTCGTACGCCCGCCAGGTGCTGATGGAATACGATTTCCCCGGCAACGTCAGGGAGCTCGAGAACATCATCGAGCGGGGCGTGGCCCTGGAGGGATCCAACATCATCCTGCCCGAGAGCCTCACCCTCTCCAGCCACCGCCGCAGCCTCACAAACGGAGACGAACCAGATACCACCCAAACCGCGGACAAGGGCGCGCCGTTCTCGGAGGAGATGCTTTTTGAAATCGGGCTCGAAAAACTCATGGCCATGACCGAAAAGAGGATGATAGAACGCGGCCTGGCCCGGGCGGGCAACTCCAAGATGAAGGCGGCCGAGCTGCTCAAGATCAGCTTCCGCTCCCTGCGGTACAAGGTCAAGAAATATGGAATCACCTGATTCCGGCGCGGAGACCAGATGACGGAAGAAACCACTGCCGGCAGGACATCAGGACAGGACGGCAGGGAAAAAAAGGTTCTGCAGTGGTACTTTCTCGGCCGTCTGCTCGTCATTACCCTGCTCCTCGGCGTAAGCCTGATCATCGAGAGCGGCAGCGCTACACCCTTATACCTCCCGGCCCGCTACCTTCTCGCCTTTATCGCCTTTCTATACCTCTACACCCTGGTAAGCGCCCTGGTGCTGAAGAAACTCAGCAGGCCGCGGACCTTCGCCGCCCTCCAGCTCATGGCCGACACCGCCATGATAACACTTCTGGTCATGGTCAGCGGCGGCAGCCAGACCATATTCACCGCGATCTACTTCTTTCCAATAATCACTGCCTCCTTCATCTTCAGGCGCCCCACCGGCACCCTGTTCATCGCCGCGCTCGCCACCATGTCCTACGGCCTGGCCCTGATCCTCGAGTACTTCGAGTTCGGCTGGTTCTTGCCCTTCTGGAAGTCTCCGCTTTCAGACTTCATGACCGTGCTCCACTTCTTCTCCATCCACGGTCTGCTCTTCTTTCTCGTGGCCGGGTTGAGCATCTTCCTGGCGGAAAGGATGCGCAGCACCGAAAACGAGCTTTCCCGCAGCTCCATCGAGTACGGCAGGCTGCAGACCCTCTACCGCCAGGTGTTCAACGACATCACCACCGGCATCATCACCCTGGGCGAGGACAACCGCATCACCTCGATGAACCCGGCCGCCTCGTCCATCACCGGCTACAGCCTGAACGACATCAGCGGCCGCCGCATAAACGACATCTTTCCCGGCTTCGAGTTCAAGCAGGACGGCGGCATCCGCACCGTGGTCGATCTCACCCGCGCAGACGGCAAGGTAATACCGGTGGGTTTCACCTGGGCGAGACTCAACATGCCCGACGCCTGCGACGACTGCCGGGTCATAACCATGCAGGATCTCAGCAAGATAAAAGAGATGGAAGCCAAGGTGATGCAGGTGGAGAAGATGGCCACCATCGGCGAGATGGCCGCCGGTATCGCCCATGATTTCAGGAACCCGCTCGCGGCCATGTCCGGCGCAGCCCAGGTGCTTGCCGCTGAAATAGAGGAAGGTTCGGCCGAATCCCGCCTGATGGAAATAATCACCCGCGAATGCCAGAGGATGGAAAACACCATCACCGACTTTCTCCGCTTCTCCAAACCGGCTCCGCCCGAGCCGGATTGGTTTTCGCTCTCGGCCACGATCGACGAAATCATCACCATGTTCTCCCATACCCGCGACCTCGGCCATGCTGCGGACCGCATCAGCAACCTCGTTCCCAGGAACCTCGACTGCTGGGCCGATCCGGACCAGGCCCGTCACCTGCTGATGAACCTGATCGGCAACGCCGCCACCTTTGCCGGCAGCGGTGACGCGGCCGCGGTCGCGGTAAGCGCGGTCGAAGAAGAAACAGAGGATGGAGACGTGATCAGGATAACCGTGGAAGACAACGGGCCGGGAATTCCCGTAGATCTCAGGGAAAAAATATTCGAGCCCTTCTTCACCACCAGGGAAAGCGGCACCGGGCTCGGGCTCGCCATCGTCAGGCAGATCGTCGAGTCACATCATGGAAGAATCATGGTGGAATCCGAGCCCGGCAGGACGGCGTTCACCGTCACACTCCCCCTTCCTTCCGAATAACAGTCCGTTGAAAAACGTCACGGGAAAAATCCGGCGCCCCGGGCAGGGCGAGGCGCCGCGCGCCAGGCAGAAAACGCCGTTTGCCAGCATGACCAGCAATTTTTCAACAGGCTGACAAGTCACACCGGGCGCAGCGGTTTTTCTGACAGATAAAACTCAGCGGCAAAGCCCGGCAACCGTCAGCCCGGCGTACAGCGCAAGCCACAAAAGGACAAGGGCCATGAGCAGGCGGCATCTCCTGGCCTGTCCGCCCACCACGGCCAGGGCCGCGACCGGCAGCGAGGGAAAAACAATCCCGGCCCAGAACGGCTGCACATGGCGCAAAAGCTCCTGCAGGCCTATCAGAAACCAGGGGCCGTCGAGATGGACCACACCCGGCCACTTCGGGGTCAGGGGCGCAGGCAGGGCCAGAGAGACGGCAAAGAGCGCGGCCACGACGCCGGCGTCCCCGGCCGGGCTGAACCGGTAGCGCCGCAGATGATCCCAGAGAAGAACCGTCCAGAGGATGAAGAGTCCGGCCAGGTGGTTGGCGTAGACCACCCGGAGACCGGTTTCGGAAATGGCAAACAGCATCCGGTTCAGGATGCCGCCGGCAAATGGCACCGAAAGGACGATGTTCTCGGCCACCGCGCCGGCTGCCGCGCCGGTGGCATCCATCTTGAGGACGTATCCGGTGAAAAGGAGCATGGTGGTGACCGGCAGGGCGAACACCAGCTTCAGCCACTGGCCCCGGTCGCAGCCGCCGCGGCTGTCTGAAAACCCCGGCGGGCAGCAACCGTCCCGGCCGCTCATCCGCGCAAGCACGGTAAACAGGTGAAAGACGAAAAAGATGAAAAAAAGCTGGCTTGCGTAGTAGTGCAGCCCCCTGAGCAACGAGCCGAAAGGCACCAGGAGCTCGATTGCCGCGACCGAGGCATATGGCGCGACCGGATCGTACTTCAGCGCAAGCAGGGCCCCGGACGCCACTGATACGAGCAGCGGAGCCACGCACAGCTCGCCCCACCTCGCTCCGAGAAAGGCGCCCCATACGCCCCTGATTCTGTCCGAAGCTGCCGCCATCAGATCTCCACCACAAAGCCCTTGCCGTCTCCGAGCCGGCGTAGCGGAAAACGCGCGAGATTCCGCCGGGCCGGACCGGCGATCCTTTTTCCGGCGGCGGAAAAACGGCTGTGATGACAGGGACAGACGAGTTCGCGCTTTTCCTCGTTGAAGTTCAGCCGGCAGCCCAGGTGGGTGCAGCGTCGCGACAGGGCCACCGGGCCGGAGGATGAGTCTATGATGATGAAATCAGGCTCGAGGATGAAACCGCCCGGCCGCAGCCTTTTGGCCACGGTAACGAGCCTTGGCGGCTTTCTCAGGTGAAACTTCAGGAAAGCGGCCAGCGGCGCCGCGATTCCGCTGATTACTGCGACCCTGAGCAGACCGGCGAGAAAGCGCCTGCGCTCCTCTCCTTTGCCTGGATTATCCGCCGCCATCACCGCCCCTGCATGAACCGCTCCCGCAGTTTCTCGCAGACGTGGTCCGGAACCAGGCCGCTGACGTCGCCGCCGTGGCGGGCCGCGTCCTTGATGATGCTGGAGCTGATGTATATCCAGCGGAACCCGGTCATCAGGAACACCGTTTCCACCTCGCGCTCGATCCTGCGGTTCATCAGGGCGAGCTGGAACTCGTAATCAAAATCGCTCACCGCCCGCAGGCCGCGGATGATGGCCCGCGCCCCCCTGGTATAGGCGTAATCCACCAGCAAACCGGAAACCGTGTCCACTTCCACCCTTTTCTCATCATCAGGGAAACAGGCGCGGATCATCTCCACCCGTTCCTCGATGGAAAAGAGCGGTTTCTTGGCAATGTTTTCGGCAATGGCGACGATGATCCGGTCGAAAAGGGACAGACCCCGCTTGATGATGTCGAGGTGTCCCATGGTTATGGGATCAAAGGTGCCGGGATATACCGCCACCGCATCAGATGTCTTTTCCGGAACAAACGGCGTATACATGTTCAGGGGTCATGGATCTGTTTCGGGGTCCAGGAACAAGCCTCTCCCTCTGTCCTCGGCGTCTGATAGAACCAGAAACTGTTCTCACCGTATCTCCTTACCCGGGAAAGCACAAGGCCGCCCACATTTTCCGGGAGCGCGGTTCCGCTTCTCGCCTCGGCGATGACCAGGCATCCCGCGGCCGTGAGGCCTGAACCGGCCAAGGCGGCGAGCACCGGCTCATGATGACCGGATTCGTATGGCGGGTCAAGAAAGACAAGGTCAAAACCGCCGGCAGGGGCCTTTCCCAGAACCGGGGCAAGACCGCGGCCCAGATCGCAACG
>JALWTY010000157.1 GCA_026993265.1 Desulfobacterales bacterium | reverse complement strand
GTGCAGGATCTCCCCCCCGGGGTGGAGGGGCGGGTAGAAACAAAAAAGATATGCTGGCAGGCCATTGCGCCGCGGCGGATAAGAAAAATAACCCCGCTGTGGCAGTTGCGGCACGAGGCGCGATAGCGGGCTGTCAACCCTTGTTTCGTCTCAGGACCAGTTCGAGGCCGCAGGATGCGGCATAGGCGGCGATCTCTTCCTCGAGGTCGCGGACGTAGGGGCAGTCGGTCACGGCCAAAAGCTTGTTGCGGGCTATTTTTTCCCCTTCGGTCTCCTCGATGAGATAGGAAAATATCTGCGGCCGGCGGCAGACCTCCGGCCGGTCGGGGTAGATGGCGCAGCCGCCGTTTGCGTCGAGGTTCGGGCACCTTTCCCCCCTGGGCAGGATGAGGCTGAAACCGGTCCTGAACCGGTGGATCCCCGCGCCCTGGCGGTAGAACGGAACCCCGCCCGGGGCGTATTCGTCACCGCTGTAGGGATCAGCGGCGCGGCTCTCCGGGGTGTCTGTCATCGCCAGGGGGAAGAGGGCGGTCTCCTCTTCCGCGAGCGGTATGCCGAAGAATTCCTGCCGCATCTTGGCATCCGGTCCGGTGCAGCAGAGGGAGCAGCCACAGGGGCGGCACAGCAGGCTGTTTACGGTCTCGAGCTCGCGGACGAGCACCCGGTGGCAGACCAGATGCTCCAGGGCCTCCATCGGGTCGAGCGGTTCGCCCCCCTCGTCGAACACCGGGCCGGGACGGCCGCCCTGCTTGAGGATCTCAAACCCGGCAAGCTCGTCCAGGTAGGGGGCAAGGGCTTCCCGGGGGGCGGGGTAGGTGACGCCGCCGGTCTCCACCTCCCCGTTCAGTTCGCCTGCGAGTTCAGCCGCGGTCCGGAACGGGCCGGTCAGGTAGAGAAGCAAAAAAAGCCGGACCAGCGGCAGCACCGGCCTCTGCATGAGCGCAAGCCCGGCAGAGTATTTTCTTTTTCTATCGTTGGTCATGATGACTCGTAAAAATCCTCAAACAGGTCCGAAGGCAAAAGATGTCTGATCCGTAACCTGCCGGTTACCGGTTTCTGTTCTCTGGTTTCTGACTTCCGCCTGAATCCGTGACGGCTGCGTTACCAGGAGACAGGGGACAGGAGACAGGAGACAGATGGCGGATGCGGCCTTCGGCCGCGGTCGTTTGCATGGTTCACCTCGTAACCTCAGCAACCCCTGAACCCCTGAACCCCTAAGCCCCTAAGCTCTCTCGAACGCTCACGGATTCAGGTTCCGGTTTGCCAAAGGAAAGGTAATGGAATATTCTTGCTTGCGGCAACCTAATCCCTGAAGCGCAAACCGTCAAACCATGGAAGAATTCGAGAAACAGGCCCTGACCGAGCATCTCCGCGACCTGCGCAATTGCCTGATAAAGAGCCTTGCCGCCGTGGCGGCCGGTTTCGCCGTGGCCTACAACTATTCCCGCCCGATCGCGGACCGTCTTTTCACCCCCCTGGCCCGGGTCCTGCCGCCGGACGCCAAGATAATCTTCACCTCCTACCAGGGGGCCTTTTTTTTTATCTGAAGCTGGCCCTTGCCTGCGGCATCGTCATCGCCTCGCCGGTCATCATCCAGCAGGCCTGGAGTTTTGTCGCCCCGGGCCTCTACCGTAACGAGCGGCGGGTCATCCTTCCCTTCATCCTCCTTTCGGTCTTCTGTTTCTTCGCCGGCGCCGCTTTTGCCTACTTTGTCGTCTTTCCGCCCGCCTTCCGGTTCCTGGTGAGCTACCAGGGCGAGGGGCTCCAGGTGATGCCCGCGGTGCGGGAGTATTTTTCCCTGTGCCTGCGGCTGATCATAGCCTTCGGGGTGGTCTTCGAGCTGCCCGTCGCCATGGTCTTCGTTGCCAAGACCGGTGTGGTCGATGCGAAGAAACTTGCCGCCGGCAGGAAATACGCCCTGCTCGCCGCCTTTGTCATCGCCGCGGTGGTCACCCCCACCCCGGACGTGGTCAACCAGCTGCTCATGGCCGTGCCCCTGGTCCTCCTCTACGAGATCGGCATCGTCGCGGTGCGCCTCTTCGGCCGCAAACACTTCATCGGTTTCGAGCCCGATTGACGGTGAGGCGCCACTGCGTCCGGAAGGGGAATTTTTTCCCTTCACCCTTTCCAGGCGGGTATTTTTTGCCTTTTATCCGCTTTTCCCGTCCTGCTTCTCTTCTTTTTATCTCCCTGTAAATTCGTAGTTGTTTGCCTGTTTGCCTGCGTGGCATGGTTCTTGAAAATTTGAACCTGATGAAAAAGTTAACTTGAACTTTTCAGGTTTCACCGTCCGGCTCCGATAAGGGAGGAAAACACCAACCCCGGAGACGGGCAATCTGCGAGGACAAGAGACATGGATGCGGGCAAGGGATTCAAGATCAAGGAGGTCAGCGAGCGGATCGAGGTGCCGGTTTCCACCATCCGCTACTGGCAGAAGGAGTTCGCCGAGTTCATCCGGCCGCAGCGGACGAGCGGCGGCCAGCGGCGTTACTCCGCCGCCGACATCGGGATGTTCGAGCGGATAAAGGAAATGGTCTACGGCAGGAAACTGTCCATCGGCGAGTGCCGCGACATCCTCAAGTTCGGCGCCACCGGCCGGGTGCCCCTGGAGTGGCGCGACAAGACCGTGCTCGTAACCGGCGGCACCGGCTCGTTCGGCCGTCATTTCTGCCGTTACCTCCTTGAGAGGCATCATCCGAGGGTCATCCGCGTCTTCTCCCGCGGCGAGCTCAAGCAGCACGAGATGCGCCAGGAGTTCGGCGACCGCGACGACCTCAGGTTCTTCATCGGCGACGTCCGCGACGGCGACCGTCTGCGCCGGGCCATGGAGGGGGTGGATTTCGTGGTCCACGCCGCGGCCCTGAAACAGGTGCCCGCCTGCGAGTACAACCCCTTTGAAGCGGTCAAGACCAACATCCACGGGGCCCAGAACGTCATCGACGCCGCCATCGACACCGGGGTGAAGAAGGTGGTGGCCCTGTCCACCGACAAGGCGGTCAACCCGGTCAACCTCTACGGCGCGACCAAGCTCTGCTCGGACAAGCTCTTTACCCAGGGCAACGCCTATTCCGGCAAGAAGGGCACCCGTTTCGCCTGCGTCCGCTACGGCAACGTCATCGGCAGCCGCGGCAGCGTCATCCCCGTGTTCCTCAAGCAGCGGGAGAGCGGCCGCCTGACCGTCACCGATCCCCGCATGACCCGCTTCTGGATCACCCTCGACCAGGCGGTGGAGCTGGTCATCCGCGCCTTTCATTACATGGAGGGCGGCGAGATCTTCGTCCCCCGGATTCCCTCCATGCGGATCATGGATCTTGCCCGGGCCATAGGGCCTGACTGCGAGATAGAGATCACCGGCATCCGGCCGGGGGAGAAGCTCCACGAGGCCCTGACCGGCGAGGACGAGGGCAGGAACACCGTGGAGTACCGCGGCATGTACGTGATCATGCCGAGCCATTCCTGGTGGAAACGGGACAACTACAGTGACGCGAGGAAGATGCCCGAGGACTTCGTCTACACCAGCGACTCGAACGACCAGTGGCTGAGCGTGGAGGAGCTGCGGGAGATAGTCTTCGGCGGGGCGGCGCAAGGGCCGCCGACCGCGGCCAGGGCCGCGTTCTCCGCCTGAGACGCGAGGGGAGAGGATATGAGCCGCTCCACAGTCAACAGCGCTTTCCTGCCCTACGGCCGCCAGCAGATAAGCCGGGCCGACATCGAGGCGGTGCGCGCGGTCCTGGAGTCGGACTGGCTCACCACCGGCCCGGCGGTGGCGCAGTTCGAGCGCGCGGTGGCTGGGTTCTGCGGCGCGGCCCACGCGGTGGCGGTGGCGAGCGGCACCGCGGCCCTGCACACCGCCTACGCCGCCTGCGGGGTGGGGCCGGGCGACGAGGTCGTGGTCCCGGCCATGACCTTCGCGGCCACGGCCAACGCCGTCCTCTACTGCGGCGCCACCCCGGTGTTCGCCGACGTCGATCCCGACACCCTGCTCATCGACCCGGCCGAGGTGGCCCGCAGGCTCACCCCCCGCACCCGGGCCGTGGTGGCGGTGGATTACGCAGGCCAGCCCGCGGATTACCCCGCGCTCCGGCAACTCGTCCGCGGCCGCGGTATCCGGCTGGTGGCCGACGCCTGTCATTCCCTGGGCGCACAGCAGGAGGGCCGCAGGACCGGGACCCTGGCCGAGCTCACCGTGTTCAGTTTCCATCCGGTCAAGCAGATAACCACCGGCGAGGGCGGCATGGTGGTGACCGACGACCCGCGCGCGGCCGCGTTCATGCGCTCCTTCAGGAACCACGGCATCGACACCGACCACCGCGGCCGCGGGGCGAAAAACACCTGGGAGTACGCCATGACCTTCCTGGGCCACAACTACCGCATGAGCGACATCAACTGCGCCCTGGGCTCAAGCCAGATGACGAGGCTGCCGGAATTTCTCGCCCGCCGCCGCCGGCTCGCCGCCCTGTACGACGCCCGCTTCGCCGCCTCGGACGCGGCCAAACCCCTGGCCGTGTCGGAAAAGAATCTCTCCGCCCGGCATCTCTACGTGGTCAGGCTGGCCGAGGGCGCGGACCGCAGGCGGGTGTTCGAGCACATGCGCGGCCGCGGCATCGGGGTCAACGTCCATTACCTCCCGGTCCACCTCCACCCTTACTATCGAGAAAGATTCGCCACCGGCCCGGGCCTGTGCCCGGCGGCCGAGGCGGCCTACGAGCGCATCCTCACCCTGCCGCTCCACCCCGGCATGGCCGAGGACGACGTGGACCGGGTGGTGGCGGCGCTCGAGGAGGCGGTATGAGAGACCTGCTCGTCATCCGCGCCGACGCCGGTCCTGATATCGGCACCGGCCACGTGATGCGTTGCCTGGCATTGGCCGAGGCGTGGCGCTCCTTGCGCGGCGGCGAGGCGGTGTTCGCGGGCCGGGTGGAACCGGCCGGACTGAGGGAGCGGATCGAGGGCGCGGGTTTCTCCGTGATCATGCCCGAGGGAAGCACGGCCGCGGCCGAGGCGGCATGGTTGGCGGGATTCTGCCGGAGCACGGCCGCGGCCTGGCTCGTCCTTGACGGCTACGGCTTTGATCCCGCCTACCGGGAGGGGTGCCGCGCCCCGGGATGTCTGCTGCTGGTGATGGACGACCTGGCCGGATTCGCTCCCACGGCCGCGGACCTGTTGTGTAACCAGAACGTCTACGCCGGGGATCTGGATTACGGCCACGCCTCCGGACGCCTGCTCCTTGGCCCCCGATACGCCCTGTTGCGGGAGGATTTCCGCCGCCAGCCCCCTCGCCTGCGTAGCGGCAGGGTGGAAAGACTGCTGGTGAGCATGGGCGGCGCGGACCCGGAAAACGCCACCTGCGTCCTGCTCGCCGCCCTCGACCGGCTGGGTTGCAGGGATATGCGTGTGAAGGTGGTGGTGGGGCCGGCCAACAGGTATTTGCGGGAGGTGGAAGACCTCTCCCGCCGGGTCGGTTACCCCTGCGGGTTGGCCGTGGAACCGGAGAGGATGGACCGGCTCATCGATTGGGCCGACGCGGCGGTGAGCGCCGCCGGCTCGGGCCTGTACGAGTTTCTTGCCATGGGGTGTCCGGTGGCGGCCCTGGTGATCGCCGCAAACCAGGAGATGAACTGCAGGGCGTTTTCCCGTTGCGGTCTTGCCTGGCCCCTGGGCGCGTTCTCCGGCGGGCGGGTGGATTCTCTGGCTTCCGGCCTGCAGGGGTTCCTCAGCGACTCCGTGGCCCGGCAACGGTTTTCCGCTGCCGGTCCGCGCCTGGTCGACGGCAAGGGTGCCCTGCGGCTGGTGGCGGAGATGACCGCGCCACAGCTCGTCGTCCGCGACGCATCCCTTGCCGACGCCGGAACCCTGCTCGGGCTGGCCAACGATCCGCTGGTGCGGCGGAACTCCTTTTCCACGGCCGTGATCGGGCCGGACGAGCACCGCCGGTGGCTCGAGCGCAGGCTCGCCGATCCCGCCTGCCGGATCTTCCTGTTGACCACCCCGTCCGGGGAGACGGTGGGCGTGGTCAGGTTCGAGGAGGAGGACGGAGCGGCCGTGGTATCGGCGGCCATTGCCCGAAGGTGGCGCGGGCTCGGGCTTGGTCCCAGGGCCATCGCCATGGCCTGCCGCCGTTTCGAGGCTGGTTGCGGCGGTGAGCTGGTGGCGCTCGTCCGGCCGGAGAACGCCGCCTCTCTCGCCGCTTTCACCAGGGCAGGGTTCGAGGCGGACGGGGAGCTTGTGGTGCGGGGGGCCAGAGCGGTGCGCCTGGTGCGCGGAAGGGTGGATGCCGTGGAGGAGGACGGCCATGTTTGCCATTGCTGAGCGCAGGGTCGGGCCAGGTAATCCCGTCTGGATCGTGGCCGAGATCTCCGGCAATCACAACGGGGATTTCGACCGGGCCGCCCGTCTGATCGAGGCGGCCAGGGAGGCCGGCGCCGACGCGGTCAAGCTCCAGACCTACACCGCCGACACCCTCACCATCGACTCGGACAAGGAGTTCTTCCGCATCCGGGGAACCGCCTGGGAGGGCCGCACCCTCCACCAGCTCTACCAGGAGGCCCATACCCCCTGGGAGTGGCAGCCTCGGCTCAAGAGGATCGCCGGCGACCTCGGTATCCCCCTTTTTTCCACCCCCTTTGATCCGTCGGCGGTGGATTTCCTCGAGGACATGGGGGTGCCGGCCTACAAGGTCGCCTCCTTCGAGATCGTTGACATCCCCCTGCTCGAACGGGTGGGCCGCACCGGCAAGCCGGTAATCCTTTCTACCGGAATGGCCAGCCTTGCAGAGATCGACCGCGCGGTGACCACCCTGCGGGAGGCGGGCGCGGCCGGGCTCGGCCTCTTGTGTTGCGTGAGCGCCTATCCCGCGCCGTACCACGAGATGAATCTCGCCACCATTCCCCACCTGGGCCGGGCCTTTGCCGCGGCCGCAGGGCTCTCCGACCATACCCTGGGAATCGTGGCCGCGGTGGCGGCGGTGGCGCTGGGGGCCACGATCATAGAGAAACATCTGACCCTGTCCCGGGCCGACGGCGGTCCGGATGCGGGGTTTTCGCTCGAGCCGGAAGAGTTCGCCGCCATGGTCGAGGCGGTGCGCCAGGCCGAGGCCGCGGTGGGGGAGGTGACTTACGGATCGCGGGCGGGCGAGCGGGAAAGCCGGGTCTTCCGGCGTTCGCTCTTCGTGGTCGCCGACGTCCGGGCCGGGGAGCGGTTCACGGCAAGCAATCTCCGTTCCATCCGGCCCGGCCACGGCCTGTCCCCGGCCTTCCTGCCGCAGGTCATCGGCCGCCGGGCCGCGGTGGACATCGAGCGGGGCACCCCGCTTTCCTGGGAACTGGTGGGAGGATGGTGATGAACGTTGCCGTGATTCCGGCCCGGGGGGGCAGCAAGCGCATCCCCGGCAAGAACATAAAGGCGTTTCACGGCCGGCCCATCATGTCCTGGCCGATCACCACCGCGATCGAAAGCGGCCTGTTCGACCGGGTAGTCGTCTCCACCGACTCGGAGGAGATCGCGGCCGTGGCCAGGGAATGGGGCGCTGACACCCCCTTTGTCCGGCCGGCGGAACTGGCGGGCGACTTCGTTCCCACCGCCGACGTCCTTGTCCATGCCCTGAGCCGTCTGGCGGAAGATGGCGAGGAGTACGGGCGCTGCTGCCTCATCTATCCCACCGCGGTCTTCGCCTCCACCGCGGATCTGGCTGCGGGGCTGGACCTCCTGCGCCGCAGCCGGGCCGGGGCGGTCATCCCGGTGGTCTCTTTCCCCGCCCCGGTGTTCCGCGCCTTCAGGATGGACGGGGACGGTCGGCTGGCCATGATCTGGCCGGAACACGAGTTGACCCGCTCCAACGATTTGCCGGAGGCCTACCACGACTCAGGCCAGTTCTACTGGCTCGACTGCGCCCGTTTCCTCGAGAGCGGCAGGATCTACGCCGATGACGCGGTGGGTATGCCCCTGCCCCGGCACCGGGTGGTGGATATCGACACCCCCGAGGACTGGCGCCTGGCTGAACGGCTTTTCCAGGTCTTGAAAGCGGAGGAGGAGGCATGACGGGTTTCAGCACCGAACAGGAAAGCTTCTGGGCCGGAGAGTTCGGCGAGGAGTACCTGAAGCGCAATCCGGTCGATTTCGAGGAGCCCGCGCGGGTTCGTCTCTTCGCAAGGATACTCTCGCGCACCCGGGAGATCGGCAGCGTGCTCGAGATCGGCGCCAACGTCGGCAACAACCTCAGGGTCCTGCGCCGGCTCATGCCCGAGGCGCTTCTGGCCGCGGTGGAGATAAACCGGAGCGCGGCCGAAATACTGGCCCAATGGGGCGAGGCCGAGGTCTTCAACTGTTCGGTCTTCGATTTCGCGCCTCAGAGAACCTACGATCTGGTGCTCTTCTCCGGGGTCCTCATCCACATGAATCCCGACCGCCTGCCCGAGGTGTACCACATGGCCCGCCGGGCCAGCAGGCGGTACGTCTGTCTGGTGGAATATTACAACCCCACTCCGGTCGAGATCCCTTACCGCGGCCATTCCGGCCGCCTGTACAAACGCGATTTCGCAGGCGAGATGCTCGACGCCTTTCCGGAGCTCGTCCTGGTGGATTACGGGTTCGTCTATCACCGCGACCCGAACTTCCCCCTGGACGATCTGACCTGGTTCCTGCTGGAGGCGAGAACATGATCCCGGTCTGCGTGTCCAAGGACGCAAGCCTCGCCAACAACGACGGCCTGGAGGCACGGCTTTTGGCCTGCGATCCGGCCCGGCCCGTGCCGGATCGGGTCTACCTGGTAATGGAGGAGCTGCTTGCGACCATGCGCCGCGACTGCGCTGCCGCCGGGATCCCCGCCCCGGTGGCGGTGGGGCTCGACCGTTTCGCCCTGCCCATGCCGGGACCACTGGCCGAGTTCTGGCAACGACCGTCCCGGGAGGCGGGAAGGGTGCGGGTCTGCCTGATAAACGGCGGCGGCGGCGGTATCGGCGACGGGATCATGACGGCCCCGGCCCTGGCCGCGGCGAGGGAGCTCATGGCCGCCGCCTGCGGGGCGGAGGTGGAGTTCGACGTCTATTCCTCCACTCCGGCCCGCACCGATGCGGCGCTCTCTGGCCTGGCCGGGGTGCGGGTGCGCTCCATGCCCCTTTCCCTGGCGGAGTTTTCCTCCTACCAGTGGTTCGCCGACCTCTCCGGCATGCTGCGGGACCCGGATTTCTCCCGCATGCACCTGACCGACTACACCCTGGCGCGGCTGGGGATAGATCCGGATATGGTCGATGCAGAAGCAAAGGAGCCGCGCCTGGGGCTCGTCCCCATCGAGGCCGGGCTGGGCCGCGAATTGCTCGCCCTGCGCAGGCGGGCCGGGGACCGGCCGCTCGTGGCCCTGGTGTTCACCGCCAGCCGCACCCGGGCCCTGCCCGAGGACATGGCCGCGGACCTGTTCCGGCTCCTGGCCCGCTGGGCCTTGCCGGTGGTGCTCATGGCCGACGCCGGGGCCGCGGCGGAGTTTGTGGAGAAACACGGGCTTTCCGGGATGGTCGCTGACCTCTCTCCCCTGTCCCGTGACTATCATGCCTACTTTTCCATCGTCGCGGCCCTCGACTGTGTGGTCAGCGTGGACACCTCGGCGGTGCACGTGGCCGGGGCCCTGCGCCGGCCGGTGGTGGCCCTGTTCAACTCCATCGACCACCGGCTGCGGACCCGGTACTACCGCACCGTGCTGCCGGTGCAGGTGGAGTATCGCGGCAGGAGGTGTTCGGCCCCCTGCGGGCTCTCCAAGATGCGCTACCTCTTCTCCGCCCCGGACGGCGCGCCCCTGTTCGACATCGGCTACGCCTGCCCCGAGGCCCTGGACGTGGAGGGGATCGAGGCCGGGATGCGGGAGATGCTGGCCGCGGGCGGGGAACCGGCGGCGATAAAGGCGAGGTTCGCTCCCCGGTTCCAGGCGAGCCGGGCCCCGTGCTGGCGCAACCTCGATCTCGGGATGGTGGCGGACGCGGCGATGCAGATATGCAAAGGCCGCCGGGCGTTTCGTCCGGCCCCGGCGGCAATGGAGAATTGAAAAAATGTGGGAACAGTCCAAGGCGGCGAAAAGGCGTTACTACTCCGGCCCGTTCATGCAGCGCTACTTTGTCGGCAACGGCATCGACGTGGGCGGCAAACCCGATCCCCTGGGGCAGTACGCCGGGATCTTCCCGCGGATGACCTCGGTGCGCACCTGGGACATCGACGACGGCGACGCCCAGCTCATGGCCGGAGTGGCGGACGGTTCTTTCGATTTCCTCCACTCGTCCCACTGCCTCGAGCACATGCGCGACGTGAGGGAGGCGCTCGCCAACTGGATAAGGATCGTCAAACCGGGCGGGTTTCTGATCATCACCGTGCCCGACGAGGACCTCTACGAGACGGGCCACTGGCCGAGCCGCTTCAACCCGGACCACAAGTGGACCTTCACCATCATGAAGGAGAAAAGCTGGTCCCCGCGCTCGGTCAACGTCCTCGACCTGGTGCGGGGGTTCGCCGGGCTGGTCGAGGTGGAGAAGATCGAGCTGATCCGCGATTTCTACCGCGAGGCCATGGCTGCCGAGGGCGTGGACCAGACCCTCACCCCGGTGGCCGAGTGCTCAATAGAGATAATCCTCAGAAAGAGAGACAGCGCGTAAGGCGCGGCAGACCAAGGAGAAAAACCATGCACACAGTTGACGCGAAGAGGGCGGAACGGATCATCAGGGGGGCGCTCGCGGCCGAGGGCGCGGACGGGAAGGTGGCCGCGGCCGTGGCCCGGGGGCTCACCGAGACCTCGCTCCGGGGGGTGGATTCCCACGGCATCCGCCTCGTTCACCATTACCTCGAGGCGCTCAAAAGCGGCCGGATAAACCCTAAACCGCGCTTTAAGGTCGAGCGGCGGATGGCCGCCTGCGCGGTGCTCGACGCCGACCATACCTTCGGCCACGCGGCCGGCTACGAGGCGGCGCGGCTGGCCGTGGAGATGGCGGCCGAGCACGGGGCCGGCAACGTCGCGGTCAAAAACTCGAGCCATTTCGGGGCCGCGGCCTGTTTCGCCCTCGAGATCGCGAGAAAGGGCATGATCGGCACCAGTTACACCCATGCCGATTCCCTCATCATCCCCACTGGCGGGAAAAGGAAGTTCCTCGGCAACAACCCGGTCTGTTTCACCGCGCCGGTGGCGGGCGAGGACCCTTTTTGCCTAGACATGGCCACCAGCTCCATCACCTTCAACGAGGTCCGCCGCCTGCGCGACACCGGCGGCCGCGCCCCCGAGGGGGTGGGCACCGACGAAAACGGCGTGGTCACCACCGACCCCCAGCGCATCAGCATGCTCCTGCCGGTGGGCGGCCACAAGGGCTACGGGCTTTCGGCCATGGTGGAGGTGCTCTGCGCCATGCTCACCGGCATGCCCTTCGGACCCCACATCACCCCCATGTTCGCCACCCTCGAGGGCCGCAGAAGGCTCGGCCATTTCGTCGGCGCCATGAACATCGCCGCCTTCTGCGATCCGGAGGAGTTCAAGGCGCGGATGAAACAGATGCTCGACGAGCTCCGGGCCGAGCCTGCCCTGGACCCGGACAATCCGGTGATGGTGGCGGGGGACCCGGAAAAGAGGAAGTTCGCGCGCCGTTCGGCTGAGGGCATACCCGTGACCGCTGACGAGCTCGCCGCCTTCGAGGCGCTCGAGAAGAAATACGGCCTTGCCAGGGAGGCGGCGTGATGGAGAGAGCCGCGCTCATCGCCATGGTCCCGGCCCGGATCGGCTCGACCCGGCTGCCGATGAAGAACCTCGCCCTGGTGGCGGGGCGGCCGCTCATCTCATACGCCATCCGGGCCGCGCTGGAGTCCGGGGTCTTCGACCGGGTGGTGGTCAACGGTGACCATCCGGTCTTCGCCGAGGTCGCGGAGCGGTACGGGGCCGGGTTCTACCTCAGGCCGCCGGAACTGGGCAGCTCCTCCACCAAGAGCGACGACGTGGTCGCCGATTTCATGGAGAAACACCCGGCCGGGATCACCGCCTGGGTCAACCCCACCTCGCCGCTGCAGACCGGCGGGGAGGTGCGCAAGGTGGTGGAACACTTCGAGGCCGAGGGGCTGGACACCCTGATCACCACCAATTCGTACCAGGTCCATGCCGCCTTTCAGGGCCGCCCCCTCAACTACCGCGAGGACGGGCTCTTCGCCCAGACCCAGGACCTCGAGCCGGTGGAGTTGTTCGTCTATTCGGTGATGATGTGGCGCAACGACACCTTCATGGCCGCCCACCGCGAGCGGGGGTACGCCCTGTTTTCCGGCCGCTGCGGCCTTTTCCCGGTGAGCCGGATGGCCGGGATCATCGTCAAGCGCGAGGAGGACCTGATGCTTGCCGATCACATCCTCAAGGCCCGCGAGGCGGGCGGTTTCCGGCTCGAGTACGATCCCCTGGCGGAGAAAGCGCGGGAGGAGAGGAATGCCAAGGCCTGAGCTGATCATCGTCGGAACCGGGATGTACGTCTGCGGCCGGGGCACGGACGGTTTCGGCACCATCCTGCCCGCGGCGTTCGAGGCCTTCAGGGCCGGGCTCTGCGGCCGGGTGACCGTGGCCGGCAACAGCGCCGCCGGTGTCGCCGAGCTGAAAGAGCGGGCCGCGGAACTGGCCCGGCTCATGGGGGTGAGCCCGGAGATCCGTTTCCTGCCCGAATCCGGTGACGATCCCGAAAGCTGGCAAAAGGCCCTGGCCGAGACCTCCCGCCCGGCCGCGGCCATCGTCAGCGTCCCCGACCACCTCCATCACCGGGTGGCCATGGCGATGATCGGGGCCGGGGTCCATGTCCTGGTGGTGAAACCCCTGACCCCCACCGCGGCCGAGGCGGCGGAACTGGCCGCGGCCGCGAGGGCCCGGGGGGTGCTGGGCATGGTCGAGTACCACAAGCGGTTCGACGAGGCCAACCTCAAGCTCCGCGAGCTCATCCGCTCCGGCGCCCTCGGCGAGATAAAAAACTTCCGCATCCAGTTCAGCCAGCGGCTCACCATCCCGCTTGCCGCCTTCCGGAACTGGGTGGCCCACACCGACGTCTTCCAGTACCTCGGGGTCCACTACGTGGATCTCATCGGTTTCCTCACCGGGGCGGTGCCGGAGCGGGTGTGCGCGGTCGAGACCAGGGGATTCCTCGCCGCCCGCGGCGTGGACACGGGCGACACCATCCAGGCGCTCATCCGCTGGCGCGGCCCGGACGGAAAGGATTTCGTGTCGGATCACCTCTCCGGCTGGATCGACCCGGCCCGTTCCAGCGCCATGAGCGACCAGAGGCTGGAGGTGGTGGGAACCGGGGGCCGTTACCTGAGCGACCAGAAGGACCGGGGCGTCACCTTCAGCTCCGAGGCGGGCGACGAGAAGATAAACCCTTATTTCAGCCAGCTCCTCCCCGGCCCCGACGGCAGGCTGCGGGCCTCGGGCTACGGTCCCCGCTCGATCCTCACCTTCATCGGGGACGCGGGGAGCGGCGGGGAGGAGATCGCGCGGATCATCGAGCGGCCGGGCCTCAGGGCCGATTTCGCCTCCTCGGTCATGGTGGCCGGGGTGTGCGAGGCGGTGCGGGAGAGCATCGCCGCGGGCGGGCGCTGGGTCACGGTCGCCGGGGAGGGCGGAAAATGAGCAAGGTATCGCTGATAATCAGGACCAGGAACGAGGAACGGTGGATAGCCTCCTGCCTGCGGGCGGTGTTCTCCCAGCGTTTCCAGGACTTCGAGGTCATCATAGTGGACAACGAGTCCACCGACTCGACTCTGGCCCGGGTGGAGCAGTTCCCGGTCAAGACCGTGGTCACCTGCACCGACTACCTGCCCGGCAAGGCGCTCAACCTGGGGATAGCCGAGGCCGCGGGCGAGTATATCGTCTGTCTCTCCGGCCACTGCATCCCGGTGAACGATCTCTGGCTCGAAACCCTGCTCGCCAACTTCGACGACCCTGGGGTGGCCGGTGTGTACGGGAGGCAGGAGCCCCTCTCCTTCACCCCGCCCGGTGACAAGCGCGACCTGATGATCGTCTTCGGCCCGGAGAGACGGGTGCAGCGGAAGGACTCCTTCTTCCACAACGCCAACTCCATGATCCGGCGCGAGGTGCTGGACCGCTACCCCTTCGACGCCACCGTGACCAACATCGAGGACCGCGTCTGGGCGAAACAGGTGCTGGAGGCCGGCTACAAGATCGTCTACGAGCCCGGGGCCAGCGTCTACCACCACCACGGCATCCACCAAGACGGCAACCCGGAACGCTGCCGCAACGTGGTCAGGATCCTCGAGGAGCTCGACCGGCGGGAAACCTCCATCGACAGCCTGCTCGCGGTGCAGGAGATGAAGGTGAGCGCCATCGTGCCGGTCAAGGGGCCTTCGCCCACCCTCGGCGGGGTGCCGCTCCTCGACTACACCCTGGCCGCGGCCCGGGCCAGCCGCAGGATCGACGAGATCGTGGTCGCGGCCGACGACGAGGGAGTGCTGGAAGCGGCCCGCCGCCAGGGGGCCGACCGCCTCGTCCGCCGGGACGAGAGCCTGTCGCGGGACTACGTCGGCCTCGAGGAGGTGTACCGCTACACCCTGGCCCGGCTCGAGGAGGAGGGGGATTTCCCGGACCTCGTGGTCCTGCTCGAGATCACCTATCCCTTCCGCGGCCGCAAGCTCATCGACACCATGGTCGAGAAGATGGTCCTCGGCGGTTTCGATTCCATGCTCCCGGCCCGGCGGGAGAGCAACGTGGTCTGGACCCGGGACAACGGCGACATCCGCCAGGTGGGCGACGGTTTCGTGCCCCGGAAGTTCCAGGAACCGGTGTACGTGGGCTGCAAGGGCCTCTGCTGCGTCACCCGGCCCGGTTTCATCCGCGAGGGCCGGGTCCTGGGCGACAAGGTGGGCGTCTACCAGGTGCGCGACCCCTACGCCCACATCGAGGTCAGGGGCGAGGGCGACCTCGACCTGCCCGAGGTCTCGCTGCCGCGGCTTGCGCGGGTGTCCAGGCTGGTGGCCGCCGTCGGCCGCTGAAAACCGAGGAAGGAGGAAATTATGCCAGGGATTGTTATCAATGAGGACAGGCTGGACATCCGCATGCATCCGCAGGAAATATTCGACATCTTCCATTGTTATTTCTATCTGAACGAGTCCCGCCATGACGAGCAGTTCCCCCTCGTCTATCACGGGGTGCCCATTCACAAGAATCCCTGCGATCTCTTCAACTACCAGCAGATAATCTTCGAGACCAGGCCGGATTTCATCATCGAGTGCGGGGCCTTCCAGGGAGGCTCCACCCTGTTCTTCGCCCACCAGTTGGACCTCATGGGACACGGCAGGGTCGTTTCCATCGACATCTGTGAGCGGGAGGAGTCGTGGTACCCGGAGGTGTCGGCCCATCCGCGCGTGGACACGGTGGTCGGTTCGTCGGTGGCGCCGGAGACCGTGGCCATGGTCAGGGAAACCGTGGCCGGCGCCGGATCGGTCATGGTCGTTCTCGACTCCCTGCACACCAGGGCGCACGTGCTCGAGGAGCTGCTGGCCTACCGGGAATTCGTCAGGCCGGGGAACTATATCATCGTGGAAGACGGCAACCTGAACGGTCACCCCCTGCCGCCGCAGTGGCACCCCCAGACCGCCGCGGCAGGCGGCCCGTTCGAGGCGGTGGAGGAGTTCCTCGCCATGGACGGCGGCTTCGAGCAGGACGAGCGTTATCCCCGCCGGTTCCTCTTTTCCTATGCCCCCAACGGCTATCTGCGGCGCAAGGAGGTTTCATGAGCAAGCCAGTCCTCATCCTGACCGTTGCCACCTCGTTCGGCGAGGTGGACTGGATCCTGCCCGCGCTGGTGCGCTTCCGGGAGGAAAACCCGGACTGGCGCATCGTCACCATGTTCGGCCACAAGACGGTCTACGAGATCTTCCGGGCCAACAACCCCACCATGTTCCGGGAGTTCTCCGCGGTGAGCGATCTCGACGTGGTGCCCCAGGAGATGGACGCCCTGTTCCGCGAGATCGACCCGGCCCAGGTGCGGCTTATCCTGAAGGACTTCAACCCGGACGAGTACGCCCCCTGCAAGGAGGAGCTGCGGAGACGCTGCCCGGAGGCGGTGGTGGTCAGCTACCCCCATTCCACCTATATATACGGCCTGGCCGACGACCCCATGCGGGAGTGCCCCGACCCCGACGCCTACAGCCGCCACGATTTTTTTCTCCTGGCCTCGGAGCACGACGTCCCGGCCTGGTCGCACCGGGTGGATACGAAGAAGATCCATATCACCGGTTACCCCCGTTACGATCCCTGGTGGGTGGAACGGCTCGCGGCCGCGCCCGAGGTGGAAGAGGCGCGGGCCTGGCTCGCCCGCGGGGAGGGGCCGGTGTTCTTTCACGTTTCCCGCGGCCCTCATCCCCTCTACCTGAGCGAGGAGGACTACCGTTACCTGACCACCGCGTTCATGGACGAGGCCATGGCGGTGAAGGGGGCCAGGGTGCTGATCAAGACCCATCCCCGCCAGGACGTGTCCGGGCTCTGCCGCCTGCTCGCGCCCTACGACCCGGAACGCTGGGCGGTCACCGGCCTGCACCTCGTCCAGGGCGCGCATCTGGCCGACGTGGTGGTGTCCGGCTGGTCCTCCGGCATCCTGGATGCGCTCGCGGCCGGGAAACCGGTGATCGAGTTCTGGCGCTTCGGGGGCCGCGATCCCGATTGCCGCCGGGACGCGCAAGGCAACTTCACCACCACCTACCGGGAGCTGGGCCTGGCCGCGCCGGCGGACAGCCGCGGGGAGCTGGCGCCGCTCATGGAGGAGGCCCTGCGCGATCCGGACGGCCCGCGCTGGCGGGCGCAGAAGGAGGCCTTCGGGAAGATATGCCGCCAGAAGGATGACGCGAGCGGCGGCCTGGCCCGGTTCCTGGCCGCCGCAGCCCGGCGGCGGGAGCCGGGGGGCGAGGCCCCGGCCCTTGCCGGGCTCAAGCGGGCCATGCTCGCCCGGGTGGACGCACTGGCCGCGGCCGGGGAGGACGGCCGGGCCCGCCGCTGGCTCGAGTTCATGGCCGGGGAGTTCCCGGACGATCCCGAGGTGGCGGGCAGCCTCGGGGTGGCGCTGTTCAACTGCGGCGAGTTCGCCCGGGCCGTGGATGTCCTTTCCCGGACCATGCAGGAGCACGGCAGCCGGGAGGCGGCGGTGAACCTGGTGAACGTCCTCCTCCTGCTGGACAAGGACCGGGAGGCCTGCGACGTGGCCATGTCGTTTGCCCTTGGGCTGCCGGAGGCGGAGCGGGCCGGGTTCATGCGCGAGCTCTCCCGCGTCCTGGGGCCGGAGCTGTTCGGCCGGATGCACGGCGAGGCCGCAAACCGTTACGGCGGGGCGGGGTGAGGCGCGACCTGGTCATAGTGGGCGGCGGCATCGTCGGGCTGGCCGCGGCCTGGCAGTGCCTGCGGCTTGCCCCGGGGCTGAGGCTGACCCTGCTCGAAAAGGAGCCGGCCTGCGGCCTGCATCAGAGTGGCCGCAACTCCGGGGTGATCCACGCCGGGATCTACTACGAGCCGGGCAGCAGCAAGGCGGAGAATTGCCGCCGCGGCCGCCGTCTCTTGCTCGATTTCTGCCGCAGCCACGGGATAGCGCATCGGGTCTGCGGCAAGCTGGTGGTGGCCGTGGACGACGACGAGGTCCAGAGGCTCGGTGAGCTCAAGCGCCGCGGCGAGGAGAACGGCCTTTCCGGCCTGCGGCTCTTGGGCCCGGATGATATCCGGGAGCTGGAACCGGCGGTGCGCGGCCGCGCCGCCCTGCTGGTGCCCCAGACCGGGGGGGCGGACCT
>JALWTY010000156.1 GCA_026993265.1 Desulfobacterales bacterium | reverse complement strand
GGGGAGGATCCGGCCGCGTACCGGCGGGAAAACGGCCAGAGCAGGCCGCAGGAGTATTTTTGCACCTTGTCGTGCCGTTTTTCGGCCGCGGCCGGATCCTCCCCGGAGTAGCGCAGGTCAGAGTACTGCCCCTGGAGGAAGCCCGAGAACCCGCCGCCATTGTACTCGGCCGCAAGGGTGATCCTGGGGCCGCGGCTGTCCCACCAGGAACGGTCGGTGTTGTCGCGGATATAAGCGAGGGAGAGAGTCAGGGAGGTTCCGTGACGGGGGGCGGTCTTTCTTGTCAGCTCGATGGTGTCCCTGCCGCCGTTGCGATGGTCGTTGACCGGAAAGGTCGGGGTGTTCTCAAATTCACGGAACTCGTGGGTCCAGTACACTGACGCCTCGGCGCCGTCCTGTCCTTTTCCCTTGAGGCCCAAGGTGATGGTGTGGTTGCGGCCGTAGGTATCGCCCCGGGCCATTGAGTGGTCGAATGCGTAGGAGAGTTTCGCCGAGACGGCCGGGTTGAAGCGGTATTCGCCGGAAAGCCCCAAACGGTTCAGGGTGAGGTCGAAGTCGTGGTTGTGCTCGTTTGCGCCGTGGTAGATGCGGTATCCGACGGCGAGGGTGGCGGCGTCTCCCCGGTAGAAGCGCCACTCGGCGTCCAGGGCGGCCACGGCCCGCCAGTCGCTTTTATCCTCCCAATCGTAGGAGGGGTTGGAGGGCTCGAGCACGGTGTTGGTGTCGTACTGCACCCCGGCGAGGAGGTCGACCGTGATGCCGCGGCGGGCCGTGGCCCCGGCCCCCAGGCTATCTTCCCCGGCGGGGGCGGACGCCGTTTCGGCTGGAGCGATCCCGGCCGCCTCTTCCGTGCGGCCGAGCCGGTTCAGCACCGCTGCCAGTTCCTCCCTGGTCTGCTGGTCATGCGGCCGCCGGGCCAAGGCCCGCCGGAGCAGACCTTCCGCCTCGCGGTAGAGGCCGGCCCGGGATTTCGCGATCCCCAGGGCGAGCAGGGCGTCGCTGTTTCCGGGTTTTACCGCAAGGGCCTTTTCGAGCCATTCCGCCGCCTCGGAGTACCTGCCCTGGTCAACGGCGTAGATACCGTGGGTTATGGCGATCTCGAATCTTTTTTGCTTGTCGCCCGCCATGGCTGGCGAGGACGCTATAACCCCGGCCGCCAGGAGAACCGCTGTCTTTTTTCGCATTTCCCTATCCTGCCGCCGCGCCGCCGGGGCGCGAGAATCATTTCTGAAGCTTCATTTGGCGGATTTCTTTCCGAAAGTAAACGGTCCTGAGGGAAAATGCACGCGAAAAAGCATGCGGATTTGCCCGGATGCGGCTTGCTGGGCGCGGTTTCTCGCGGGAGCGGATTGTGGTTGCCTACTACCCGGAAATGATAGTAAAGAAGGGGGGAGAAATCTTTCCGTTGAGCAACGGCGGGATGCCGTTGTTGAAGTCCATCAACAGTTGACCGGCTCGTAAAAAGCCCGCTTTTGCGGCCTTTTTACGAGCCGGAAGGCAAAAGTAAAAAGTAAAAAGTCAAGAGTATCGGTAGGTTACGAATCGGACATTTTGTGCCTTCGGTGCTGTTTCGGGTTTTTACGAGCCCATCAACAGTTGCGGAACCATCAAAGTAAGGAGCGAGCGTCATAATGATTGAAAAAAAATTCACCGTCACCCAGCCGACGAAGATCGTCTTCGGCAACGGCGTGATCCATGACCTGGCCGGAGTGGTCAGGGACCTGGGCGGCTCGAAGGTCTTTCTCGTGGTCGATCCGGGGCTGGCCGCGGCCGGGCTCGCCGATCATATCACCGCCCCCCTGGAAGCGGCCGGGATTCCCTTTGTCCTCTTCGACCGGGTCGATCCCGAGCCCGGGCTGAAGCTGGCCGATTCCGGCTGCGGCATTGCCAAGGCCGAGGGCTGCGACTGCGTGGTCGGCGCCGGCGGCGGCAGCGCCATGGACATCGCCAAGGCGGTCAGCATCCTGGTCACCAACGGCGGCAAGGCGGCCGACTACCTGGGGCTCGGCAAGATCAAGAAGCCGGGCCTGCCCAAGATCATGGTTCCCACCACCGCCGGAACCGGCAGCGAGGTCAGTTTCACCGCGGTGTTCATCAACGAGGAGACCCGCTCCAAGGGCGGCATGAACGGCGATCCCCTCTACCCCGAGGCCGCGGTCCTCGATCCTGAACTGACCCTGACCATGCCGCCGCACGTCACCGCGGCCACCGGCATCGACGCCCTGACCCATGCCATCGAGTCCTTCGTCTCGGTGCAGGCCAACGGCATGAGCGAGGTCTATTCCCTGGAGGCCATAAACCTCATCGCCGAGAACCTGCCGCTGGCCTATGCCGACGGCCGCAACCTCGAGGCCCGTTACCACATGCTTTTGGGCAGCCTGCTCGCGGGCAAGGGGCTGGCCCTTGCCGGGGTGGGGCTGGTGCACGCCATGGCCTACCCCCTGGGCGGGATGTTCGGGATTCCCCACGGGCTCGCCAACGCGGTGCTTTTGCCTTACGTGATGGACTATACCCTGATCGGCGCGCCGGAGCGGTTCTCGGTCATCGCCGACGCCATGGGCATGCGGATCGAAAAGCTGACCACCCGCGAGGCCGCAAGTCTTGCGGTGGAGGCGGTCTATGCCTTGAACCGCGAGGTCGGCATCCCGCCGAACCTGGCCGAACTCGGCATCCGCGAGGAGAGCCTCCCCGAGATGGCCGACGTCGCCCTGACCGTCACCCGGCCGGTGGAGAACAACCCCCGCCAGCCCACCCGCGACGAGGTCATCCGGGTCTATCAGGAGGCCATGCGCGGCTGGGAGTAGGGTGGCCGCACGCATCAATTCGAAAACAGGAGGGAAACGATGCGGGATCTGGCCGAGACAGTGGCGCGGCTGCGGATGATGAAGGGAGAACTCTACCGTCTGTACAAGGTCGAGGGCTTGATGGTGTTCGGCTCTGTGTGCCGCGGTGAACACGGTCCGGCAAGCGATCTGGATATCCTGGTGGATTTTCAGGCGGGGGCCGACCTATTCGACCTGATCGGACTGGGAAATTTTCTTGAGGACCGTCTCGGAATCCCGGTGGACGTGGTGCCCAGAAGCTCGCTGAGGCCGGAGTTCCGGGAGGATGTCATGAAAGAGGCGGTGGCGGTATGAGGAAGTGGCGGGCCTATATCGATGACATCATAGCCGCCATGACGAGTATTGAGGCATTCATCGCCGGAATGGATTTTGATGGTTTTGTCGCGGACGACAAGACATCCAGCGCGGTATTGAGAAAACTTGAGATCATAGGTGAGGCGGCAAAACACATACCTGAGCATGTAAAACAGAAATCTCCCCACCTGCCATGGCGGGAAATGGCGGGGATGCGGGATCGGCTCATTCACGCCTATTTCGGAGTTGATATAACCTGAATCCGTGAGCGTTCGAGAGCGGGCCAGATGCAAGGAGGCAACGATGTTGATTATACTTCGGTATATCAACTCGTTGCCGACGCAGCAAATGGCCCGCTATCGGACGCCCCGCAGGGCGGCGGGATGAAATTTTCGCTGAGGCGATTTGGATTGAAAAGACGCCTTTTTCAAACAGATGTATTGTCGAAGAGCTCGAAGCCGTCACGGATTCAGGTATGAGCTGGTATGGCGTACCGTCCGGAAACGTCTGCCTGAAGTCAGGGCAGGGATTGAAAGATTGTTGGACAAGGAGTGAAAAATGCCTGGTTTTGAGGTTTTTGGCGCGGAGGAGAAAAAGCAGATAGACGAGGTCCTTTCCACCGGGGTCCTGTTCCGTTACGAGTTCGCGGAGCAGCGGCGCGGCATCTGGAAGGTGCGGGAGTTCGAGGAAAGGTTCGCCGCCTACACCGGCGCGGCGTTCGCCCAGGCGGTCACCAGCGGCACCGCGGCCCTCAAGGTGGCCATGGCCGCCCTCGGCATCGGCCCCGGCGACGAGGTCATCACCCAGGGCTTCACCTTTGTCGCCACCTGGGAGGCCATATTCGACACCGGCGCGGTGCCGGTGTTTGCCGAGATCGACGAGACCCTCAACATGGACCCGGCCGATTTCGAGAAAAGGATCACCCCGAGGACCAAGGCGGTGATCCCGGTGCACATGATGGGGGCCCCGGCCCGGATCGAGGAGATCTGCGCCATTGCGGAAAGGCACGGCATCGCGGTCATCGAGGACACGGCCCAGGCCCCGGGCGCGCGCATAGGAGGCCGGCACCTGGGCACCTTCGGCGACTGCGGCACCTTCTCCTTCGACCCGGTCAAGACCATGACCACCGGCGAGGGCGGCATGATCATAACCGGCAGCGAGGAGCTGTGGCGGAAGATGAGCGAGTACCACGACCACGGCCACGACCACGTTCCCAATCCCGGCGGCCGCGGCGGCGAGGGCCGTTCGTTCATCGGGTTCAACTACCGGATGATGGAGCTGCAGGGGGCCATCGGCATCGCCCAGCTCGCCAAGCTCGACGACATCGTCGCGGCCCAGCGCAGGAACAAGGCGGCCCTGCGCGAGGCGATCAGCGTGCTCCCCGGAGTGAGGTTCCGCGAACTGGTGGACCCGGATGGAGACTCGGCGAGTTTCATCGCCTTCATGCTCCCCAGCGCGGACGAGGCGGTGCGGGTCAACAGGGTTCTTGGCGAAGAGGGGTGCGGCGCGGTCTATTTCGCCGACAACACCTGGCACTACTACCCCAAATGGGAACACCTCCTCGGCGCCCGGACCGTTTCCGCCAAGGGCTGGCCCTTCAAGGACGCCGACGGCCGCCGCCGGGTGGTGTACGACCCTGATGCCCTGCCGCAATCGGCCGCGATAATGGACCGCACCCTGGTC
>JALWTY010000155.1 GCA_026993265.1 Desulfobacterales bacterium | reverse complement strand
ATCCGCGGCTGGGAGGAGAAACCGGCCCGGTCCTTTTCCAGGAAGGAGACGAGCCAGCCGCTGTCGAAGACGTACACCCCCATGGAGGCGAGGGTGGTGCGGGGCCGGGCCGGTTTCTCCTCCCAGCCGCGGATCAGGCCGCGGCCGTCCACCTCGGCCGCGCCGTAACGTCTTATCTCCTCCCGCCCCACCTCGATCACGGCCACGGTTATCTTCGCCCCCCGCTCGCGGTGGAAGGCTATGAGGGGGCGGTAGTCCATGCAGTAGACGTGGTCGCCGGAGAGGACCAGGGTCTCGGGGGCCTCCCGGCCGGCGAGGTAATCGAGGTTCTGCCGCACCGCGTCGGCGGTGCCCCGGTACCAGTCGGAATCGCGGCGGCCGGTGGCGGGCGGCAGTATCCTGATGCCGCGGCTGCGGCCGGCCATGTCCCAGGCCGCGCCGGTGGCGAGGTGGTCCATGAGCGACAGGGGCTGGTACTGGGTCAGGACCCCCACCCGGTAGAGGCCAGAGTTCATCACGTTGCTCAGGGTGAAGTCGATTATCCGGTAGATGCCGGCAAAGGGCACCGCCGGCTTGGCCCGTCCCTGGGCAAGGAGGCCGAGGCGGCTGCCCACCCCGCCGGCGAGGATGAAGACCGCGGCGTTCATTCTTCCCCCCTGATCTCGCTGCCATCCGGGTACCCGCCCGCGACCTCCCCCGGGCCCGGGTGGATGACGCTGCCGGCGCCGATGACGCTGCCGGCGGCGATCCGGTTCCGCCAGCCGCACAGGGTGATCGCGCCCCCATCGCGGCCCAGCCGCGCATCCGCGCCGACGGCCACGTCCTCGTCCGCGATCACCCGCCACAACCCGGCCCCGCGGCCGATCCTGCAGTCGTGAAAGACGATGGAGTCGCGCACCACCGCGCCCTCCTCCACCACCACCCCGGGGAAGAGAATGGAACGGACCACCTCGCCGTTGATCCGGCAGCCGTGGTGGACCAGGCTGTCGGCCACCCTGGCGGACGACCCCAGGAGCAGGGGCTGGCGGTCGCAGACCGCGCGGGGGGCGAGGTTGGTGCAGACGCCCCATTCGTCGAGGTCGATGGCCGGGGAAGGGCCGAGAAGGTCCCGGCTCGTGCGCCAGTACTCCTCCACCGTGCGGGTGTAGCCCCAGTAGCCGCGGAAACAGTAGCCGCGCACATCGGCCCCGGCCGCGAGCATGGCCGGGATCACGTCGCGGCCGAACTCCACGGTCTCCCGCCCCGGCGAAGGCTCGGCCGCGGCCACGAAACGGCCGAGCGCGGCCGGGGTGAAACAGTAAACGGTCATCGAGGCCCAGGAGTAGGGCGAGTCTTCCGGTTTTTCCCGGTAATCGAGGACCCGGCCGAAATCGCGGTCAGGGCCGCAGTCGAGCGCGGCCAGGCCGTAGCGGCCGCCTCCTCCCGGTTCCACCGGGGTGAAGGCGATGGTCATGTCGGCGCCGCTCTCCCGGTGACGGGCGATCATGGGGCGGTAGTCCATGCGGTAGACGTGGTCGCCGGAAAGGATGAGCACCACCTCCGGGGCGAGGGAGTGGACGAAATCGAGGTTCTGCCGCACCGCGTCGGCGGTGCCCCGGTACCAGCAGGCCCGGTCCGGGGCGGTGTAGGGCGGCAGGAGCGTGATCCCGCGGTGACGGCCGATCATGTCCCAGGCCTCGCCGCGGCCCAGGTGCTCGATGAGCGAACGGCTGCGGTACTGGGAAAGGACCGCGGCCCGGTCGATGCCGGAGTGCATCAGGTTGGAGAGGGCGAAGTCGATGACCCGGTAGAGCCCGCCAAAGGGCACCGCGCTCTTGGGCCGGTGCCAGGTGAGGACCCCGAGGTCGTCGACCCTGCCCCCGGCCAGGACCAAGGCCAGGGTGCCGGGATGGTCGCGCATGGAATCCGCCTCCGGATGAAGTCAGGACGGAGCCATTATAACAGGGAAACGGCCAGGAAAGAAAAATTCCCGTCCCCGCGGCGGAGAAACCGGCCACAGGGCTTCAGTTGTTGGGATCGAGGTGGCGCAGGTGCTTGCGGGCCAGCCGCATCAGGGTGGCGGTGGTGAACTCGGAGCTGTCCATCTCCAGGTTCCTGAACGGCACCTCGGCCCGGGCCGCCTGGCGGTGGCCGCCGGCCGCGCCCAGCTTGCCGAACACCCGGGTGGCCAGGGTGCCGGCGTTCTTCTTGTAGCCGTCGCAGCGGATGATCACCACCAGCCGCTCGCCGTGCACCCCCGAGACAAGCACCCAGGCGATGTCGTGCACCCGCTTGAAAAAGTCGGCGATGATCACCAGCACGTCCGGGCTGTATACCCGGCCGACGTGGACGTAGAGACGGCGCTTGGAAATCTTGAAGGACTCGAACGCGGTCCTGAAGTAGTTGAGCTCCGAGCGCCTGAGCTCGGAAAGCTCTATCTTCCTGACAAGGTTGTGGTTGGCGATGTTGTACAGGTAGCGGAAGCCGATGATATCGGCCGGGACCGTCTTCTTCTCGAAGTTGCCGGTATCGACCTTGATCGCGTAGTAGAGGGCGGTGGCCAGGGCCACCGAGGGTTTCATCTGCGCGGCCCGGAGGTACTCGATCATCATCGAGGCGGTGGCGCCGTAGTCCTTCCTGATGTCGACGTATGGTGCCTCCCACCCCTTGGTGGCGGGGTGATGGTCGATGACCGCGTCGAATCCGATGCCCTCGAAGGCGGGCAGGTGGGTGGGCTGGGAATCGACGATGACCCTTTTCGAGAACTCGGCCGGTTTGACGTTCTGGAGTTTTTCGGCCTGGATCTTCAGGAGATCGAGCATGGCCAGGTTGGACAACCGCCTGATCTCGTTGGGGTAGGCGATGGTCACCCCCCTGACCTGGTAGCGCAGGAGCCTCTTCACCGCAAGGGCGCTGGCGATGGAGTCGGGGTCGGCGTTGATGATGACCAGAACCTCGTCATCTTTCTCGAAAAGCGCGAGGAACTCGGTCAGCCGCTCCTTGGCCGTCCGTTTTGACAGGCTTCTGCCGCGTTTCATGACCAAACGGTTCTCCCCCCCTTGGAATCAAAGGGGCGAATTTACCACATCGTCATATGGGCCGCAACACCGCCTCACCCCTCGAACACCGGCACGCTGGGAAAGAGGCTGCGGTCGGTGTGGGGGATGAAACGGCAGCCGGAGAAGCGGATCATGAAGTCCTGGTTGACGTTGAGCTCGATGTAGGTGATCTTCCGCACCAGTTCCCGCAGGCGGGCAAGCTCGCCGCGGTCGAGAAGGAGCCTTTCCGCGCCTGCGAGCGAGGTGTTGCCAAGGGGCACGAAGCGGTCCCGGGGCAGGTCGGGCATCATGCCGATGGTGATGGCGCTCTCCGGGTCGATGTGGCGGCCGAAGGCCCCGGCCACGCAGATCCTTTCGATGTCGCCGAAACCGCAGCCCACCTCGGCGGTGATGGTGCAGAGGATGGAGTACATGGCCGCCTTGGAGCGCATGACCGCGTCCAGGTCCACCTGGGTGAAGAGCACCGGCTCGCCGTGGCCGCTCTCCTCCGCCGGCACCAGGACGAAGGCGGGGCCGTCGTCGCTCTCCGCCAGCCGGCCGCGGCAGCGTTCCGGCACGAAACGGCCGCGCATGTCGATGTAACGGCCCAGGTACAGGGCCGCGACCAGGTCTATTATCCCGGAGCCGCAGATCCCCCGGGGAGGCTCCCCGGCAATGGTGGAGAAGACCAGTTCCCCGCCGTCGAGCCGCACCCGTTCGATGGCCCCGGGCCCGGCCCGCATCCCCATCCGCGCAACCCCGCCCTCTAGCGCGGGGCCGGCCGCGCCGGCGCAGGCCACCAGCCAGTCGCGGTTGCCCAGCACCACCTCGGCGTTGGTGCCCACGTCTATGAGCATCACCGGGGCCTCGCTCTCGTCGAGACCGCTGGCGATGATGCCGGAAAGGAGGTCGCCGCCGAAATAGCTGCCCACGCCGGGCATCACCAGCACCGGCGCGGCCGGGTGGATGGCGGACAGGCCGAGCTCGGCCGCCGGGGCCGGATCGGGAAAGTTGACCACCGGGATGTAGGGCTCGCGGATGAGGTGAAAGGGGTCGAGGCCCAGGAAAAAATGGCTCATGGCGGTGTTGCCGGAGACACACAGGGCAAGGATCTCCCCGGCCCGGCACCCGGCCGCGGCCGCGAGTTCGGCCGCGAGCCCGTCCACCGCGGCGCAGATCTCTTCCTTCAGGACCGCAAGGCCGCCGTCCCTGGTGGCGAAATGAACCCGGGCGAGGATGTCCGCGCCGTGGGCGGTCTGCGGATTCTCCCGGTTGGCCGCGGCAAGGCGGCGGCCGCTCTTCAGGTCAACGAGGGCCGCCTCCAGGTGGGTGGTGCCGAGATCCAGGGCCATGGCCGGGATAACGCCGGGGTCGTCCGCGGCAAAGTCGATCACCCGGACGGCCGGGCCGCTTGCGTCAATGACGGCAAAGCCGCAGAACCCCGCTTCCCGGAACCTTTTCGCCACGATCCCGGCCTGCGGATATGGAAAAAAGGGGTCTTCCACTCCGGACGCTGCCAGGGCCCGGCGGAGACGGTCGAGGTCGGCGGTGTTGTCGCCCAGGCCGGGCGGCTGCGCCGCGGCCTTCACCATATGGACCACTGGTATTTGCCTTTGACCACTCATGGGGGTAAATTGTCTCTTTCTGTCCGTAAGTATGATGAAATCGCAACAACGGCTTCCTGCCGTTGTTACTCAACGGAAAGCCAAAGCGTAGCTTCGGCTTTCCTCTCGAAATTACGCAGTTTTTCAAACAGCGCAATTTCGCCGCCGCGTCCTGTGGCGGATGATGGACCCGTTGTTACGAGTCCATCAAGTAT
>JALWTY010000154.1 GCA_026993265.1 Desulfobacterales bacterium | reverse complement strand
AAAATCCGGCTCAAAATGCTCATTTACCCTATGTAAACTGCGCTTTTTCGCCGGATTTTTCCTTGCCTCATCTGCGCTCGCTACGTTTTTCAACGGGCTGTTATTCTGTTCATCCCATTTCCGTAACTCTTGCCCTCTCCGCTAGCACCCGTTTTCAACGGGCTGGCGGGCCTCCGCCAGGGAGCGCGGGACAAACCTCATAAAGAGCCGGAAATCCTGATCATCCTCGAATCACGCTCTGATCTCTATCTGCCGCGGCTTTGCCGCCTCGGACTTGGGAAGATGGAGCCTGAGCACCCCGTCCTTGAGTTCGGCGTGCACCTTGTCCACGTCTATGGACTGGGGCACCGAGAAGGTGCGGTGGTACTCGACGCTGCCGAACTCCTCCCACAGGGCGGCCCCGGTGGCGTCGATTTTGCGGACACCGCTCAGGGTGAGCTTGCCGTTGTCAATGTTTACGGTGATGTCATCCTTGTTCACGCCGGGCATGTCGGCGTGCATGAGGATCTCGTCGTCGTTCTCGTATATGTCCACCAGAGGGGCCACGGCCGGAAGCTCACGGCTCCTCTCCGCCGGCACCGACTCTTTCCTTTTCACAAGTTCCCTGGTCTCGCTCATGACAAAACCTCCTTTTCTACCCTGTTGTCCTTCCGCAACCCGGCTGTTAGTTGATTGTTATCTGCCTGGGCTTGGCCGCCTCGGACTTGGGCATCTTTATGGTGAGGATGCCGTCGGCCAGGCTGGCCTCCACCTTGGTCGCGTCAACCTCTGATGGCAGGGTGAAGCTCCGGGTGAAGGAGGCGGCGCCGCGCTCCACCCGGTGGGCCGAGTAACCCTCAGGGGTATCGGCCTTCCTGGTTCCCCTGATCTCCAGGTAGTTGCCCTGCAGCTTGAGGTTGAGATCCTCCTTCGCCATACCGGGCACCTCCACGCGCATCTCGAAATGATCGCCCGCGTCGTAAAGGTTGGTGCCCGGGCCGGCATCGCCGATGTCCCAGGCCGCGGGCAGGGCCCGGAGCCGGCCGTACTCGGCGAACATCCGGTTCATCCGGTCGTGAAGCTGGTCCATGGCGCTGAACATCCGGTCCAAATCACTCCATCTGCTCCACATGATCCACCTCCATATTCTTTTTATTATGCTGTTTTCACGCTACTTTACGGCGGCGGCAGACCTGCCGCCGCCCTTCATGCCTGAAAGTTAGTTACTCAAAATTCGATGTCAAGATTGCCTGTTTATTTTTTTTACTTTATGTACTAAATTACCTTTTACCTTTTTAAGGCAAAAGTAATTACGGCTTGCCCGCCGGTCAACAGCCCCTTGAAAAACTAGCGGGCGCAGTGGTTTTTGGCCTGTCAAGGAGGATAAGATGCGTGCGTCAGATAGAGGAAAAAACAGCTCAATGGCCCCGGAGCTCCTCGTCTCGGCCCAGGGGCTGAAGGGCAGGCAGTCGGTGCGGACCACTTTCAGGCTGCCGGAGCAGACCATAAAACTGCTCGGGCTGGCCGCGGCCCAGCTCGGCCTGAAGCAGAAATCACTCTTCGACCAGCTCGTGGAAGACAGAAAAATCCTCGACCTGATCGCCGAGCAGGCCGGAAGGATGGCTCGGGCCAGGGAAGGAAAAAACGGCAAACGGCGGCAGAAGACTTTTGTTCTGAGCAGGCGTTCGCTCGAGGCCCTGGACGCGGTCGCAAGACAGCGGCAGGTGCCGCGCGACCTCCTGGTCGAGATATCCATCTCCCGGTTGCTGCCGGTCATCACCGACGAACAGGAAAAGCACCGGAAGAGAATCGCGTTGCACCGGGAGTTAGCCGAGCTAGCCTCACGCCTGAGCGCCCTTGAGCGGAAAGCGGCAAAAACCCTGGGCAGAGACGATCAGGCCGCATCCCTGGTGCGGGAGGCGGCCCGGCAGTGCCGCACAAGCAACGAAAAGCTGGCCGCCATCATCAGGAACGGAGAAGACCTGGAGGAGTTCACCCTCAAGACCGGATGACTCATTCCCCGCCGGAGAGCAGATAAACGGCCATGGGAGCGGAGACCGATACCACGAACAGCACGAGCGCGGCTAACGACACCAGCGCGGCGGATGCGGTGAAACGGTCCGCCTCACGCACGAGATCCCCCCGCCCCGCGGCCAGGTTCACGAATACCGCTCCGGTGCCGGCAAAGACCGCGGTGAACATGGCCAGGTATATCAGGTAACCGATGTAACCGTACTGGGGTTTGAGCATGCAGAAGGGGCAGTGATGAAAGGGCATTGCATATACGTATGAGGAAAAGACCCCGTTGATGGCCTGGAATGATATCCAGGCGAAAACCGCCCAGCCGGCGCCGCTTGCCACGAGAAGCGGCCGGTCCCAGATCCTGCGCGCCGGATCTGAAAAACGCGCCCGCAGAAACAGGGCGAATCCCGCCATCAGGGCGGCGATACCGTAAAACCTGACGAGAAGGCCGTCGCCCGGCTCCACGGCCAGGGTGGAGCCGCCAGCGCCCTTGCCGCCAAAGACCACGGCGCAGCACGAGGTTATGATGTCCGGGGAAAGCCCGCCGAGGTACAGAACCAGAAGGGCCGCGTCCGCCAGCACGAGCGGCAGGAGAAAGAGCAGGTAGGTGAACTTGACCCGCACCAGGGGATAGGTCTCCACGCTTATATCGATGCGGTGGAGAAGCAGCCAGAAGCCATAGAGAAAGACCCCGGCCATCTTCAGCCAGAGAAGCGGAAACCCGTAAGGGTTGGCGAGCAGCGAGCCGGTGGCGCACATGGCCCCGGCCAGCATGCCGCTGAAGCTGTCCGCCGCGGCCACGAACAGGACCAGGGCCGCGATCTGAAACCCCATCCCGTACTGCACCAGGGTGGCCGCGAGCCAGGTCTCGTTCTCAAGCGATATCTGCAGGGCCGAGTCACTGGCCGGATTCCAGTGACGCAGCACCCTCACCGCTGTCCGCACCCCGGGCAGAACCAGAAACAGCCCCAGGGCGTTGACGAGAAAGAGGGCGATGGCCCAGGCGTCGAGATACATTATCCTTCCGTTATCCTGCCGTCGCGGACAGCGATTATCCGGTCTATGGCGCCGCAGGCGGTGACCAGCTCGTCATGGGAGGCGATGACGATGGTCTTGCCGCCCTTCTTGAGCTCCGCCATTATCTCCATGAACTCACGGCTGAGCCTGGTGTCGAGATGGGCGGTGGGCTCGTCCGCGAGGATTATGGGAGGATCGTTGACCAGGGCCCGGGCAATGGCCACCCGCTGCATCTCGCCGCCGGAGATCTGATCGGCCCGGAAACCAATCCGGTGGGAGAGGCCGAAACGCTCCAGCAGTTCTTCCCCCTTTTTCTTCCGCTCCCCCGGAGCCACGCCAAGGGGGAGGAGCGGCAGACAGACGTTGTCGAGCACGCTCAGGGCGGCTATGAGATTGAACTGCTGAAAGATGAAACCGATGGTGTTGCGGCGGTGAATGGTGAGAAAACGGTCCGGCAGCCGGGAGAGCGGCTTGCCGCCGATCACGGCCCGGCCGCTCGTGGGGCCGAACACGCAACCGATGATGGAAAGCAGGGTGCTCTTGCCCGATCCGCTCGCCCCCTGGAGGCAGACCATCTCCCCCTGCTCCACCGCGAGGTCGATGTCGCGCAGGGCGTGGACCTCGTTGGCCTTTCCCTGATTGTATATCTTGTTGACCCTGCTCAGTTCGATCATGGCGCGCCTGTCACCCGGGCCTTCCCTCACCTCACCGCCGCGTCCGGCGGCACCGTGGCGCTGTGCCAGGCCGGTATCACCGTGGCCGCGAGATACGGCAGCACGGTGAAGGTGAACACGAGGAGGTAGTCGGCAAACCCGGCCGCCGGCACCAGGTCGAGGGAAGGCCGGAGCACCGACCACCCCATCATCACCGGCCGGAAGAGAAAGGCGTCCCACACGGCCACGTGCAGCCAGGCCGCGATCACGCCGCAGATAAAGGCGAGGGTGGCCACCACCCCGCCCTCCCAGAACCTGAGGGTTATGATATCAGCGGTCTGCCAGCCCAGCACCTTGAGGATGGCGGTCTCCCGCCTCTCCTCGGCCGAAAGCCCGGAGGCCTTGTCCCATGCCAGGATGAAAAAGGCGGCCAGGGCGGAGATCAGACATATTGAGCCGAAGCCGCTGCGCCAGGAAAACACCGCCTGATAGGTCTTGCGGATCTGATCCCGGGTGAGGACGCGGGTGCCGGGCAGGATGGAGCTTATCTTTTTCGCTATTGTTCCGACCTCGGCCGGGTTGGCCACGGCAACGCAAATGTCGGTGTACTCTCCCGGCTTCATGCCGAGAAGGTCGCGGGCGTCAGCCATGCCGGCGAGGATGATGTCGCCGGTGAGGACATCGCTTCCTTCCGGAAACAGGCCGGCCACCTCGAGGCTCTTGAGGCTGAGGTCGCTTTTGAACAGGGAGAAGATCCTCCGGCCGCCAAGATTGAGCGAGGAGAAGAGCGACCGCCCGACCAGGGCCTCCCCCGGCGAAAGCGGCCATTTGCCGCCGGACGCCCAGCCGGGCGGATTCTCCATCCGGCCGGGATCGAGCCCGATGACGGTGTAATTGGCCCCGTTCTTCGCGTCAAAATGGTATCCCCACACCCGGGGATAGATATCGCGGATGCCGAATATGCCCCTGATCCTTGCGATCTCCTCCTCCCCCACCATCACCTGACGGCCGGCCACCATCCGCTGCACCGTGATCTCCGGCGCTGTAGCCAGGAGGATGTCGGCCATGTTCCTCAACGCCGAAGTGGCGAGATGAAATGAGGCGACCAGAAAGATGACCAGGGCGAAGACCAGGACGATGGCCAGGTGCCGCCACGGCCGGCGGGCCAGGGAATGGACCGCGTAATCGAGAATGTTAAGCTGCCGTTCCAACCAGGGGAAACGC
>JALWTY010000153.1 GCA_026993265.1 Desulfobacterales bacterium | reverse complement strand
GATCATCGAGGGCGCGATCTCCACCAACTTCTGGTTGCGGCGCTGGATGGAGCAGTCGCGGGTGCCGAGATGCACGGTGGTGCCCTCGCGGTCGGCGATGATCTGGACCTCCACGTGCTTGGGATCTACCACCACCTTTTCTATATAGATGTTGTCGTTGTTGAAGGCGGCCTGGGCCTCGGTCCGGGCCACGGTGATCTCCTCGCGGAGCTGTTTTTCGTTCTCGACCTGCCTTATGCCGCGGCCGCCGCCGCCGGCGGTGGCCTTGAGCATCACCGGGTAACCCACCTCGGCCGCGAACTTCACCGCCGCCTCAACCCCTTCCTCGCCCGGCGGCAGATTGTCGGTGCCGGGGACCATGGGGATGTCGGCCTCGGCCATGATCCGGCGGGCCACCACCTTGTCGCCCAGATTTCTTATCACCTCGGAAGGCGGACCGATGAAGATGATGCCCGCCTCCTCGCAGGCCGCGGCGAAGTCCGGGTTTTCGGCGAGAAAGCCGTAACCGGGATGAATGGCGTCGGCCCCGGTCTTCTTCGCCGCCTTGATCACCTTCCCGATGTCGAGATAATCGCAGCGCGGGCCGTCGCCGAGCCACACCGCCTCGTCGGCGGCGCGGATGTGCAGCGCCTCGCTGTCCGGGGTTTCATAGACGGCCACGGCCCGGTGGCCGAGCTCCTGGATGGCCCTTATGATCCTCAGGGCGATCTCACCGCGATTTGCAACCAGAATCTTCTTTTTCACGCTATTCACCACTCAAACCTGTTATATGTACGAAAAATGTGTCTACAAAGGGGAAAAACAGGGAGCCGGACGAAACCCGGATGCCAGAATTTTTGAAGATACCACAAAAGGCATACCGCCGCAAGCGGCAGGCCCGCGTTCATCCGGAACGCAGAAGCTCCGCAATACGCGCCGCAAGGGAGGTCTCCCTGAGGCCACAGGAGCAGACCATATCCCGGATCACCGCAGGTTCCCCCCAGACATGCACCCTCTTCCTGGCCCTGGTGACCGCCGTATAGAAAAGCTCCCTGCCTGACGACGGACTGTTTCGGGGAAGGAGCAGAAGAACCTCGTCGAACTCGCTGCCCTGTGACTTGTGCACTGTCATCGCATATACCGGCTCCCAGTCCGGCAGGGCCGAAACAGGACAATAACGGAACCGGCCATCGGCGTCCCGGAACACGGCCCTGGCGCCATCACCGGGAGAAACCACACCGATATCCCCGTTGTACAGGCCGAGATCATAATCGTTCCGGCGCACGAGAAGCGGCATGCCCCAGGGCCTGTCTCCCCTGCCCTCCCGCGCCGCCATGGAGAGCGCCAGCCGGTTGACCTCCTCCACGCCGCCGGGACCGGAGCGGAACGGACAGAGAATGCGGAACCGCTCAAGCCAGGCAAAGGCCTCCTCCAGGTCCGCCGGCAACCAGAAGCCCCGCCGTTCCATGAGAAAGGAGGCGAGATCCGCGGCAAGGTCCGGCCCCGGCCGGTGGTAGACGACCTCGGGATCGTTCCCGGCGGCAAGCATATCCACAACCGCCGCGCCGTTGCCGGCCGCGGCGGCCGCCGCTAGCATGCCTATGCCGCCGTCCGGTCGGAACCGGCGGCTCTTGCGCAGAAAGACAACCCCGTCACCGCCAGCGCCACGGACGCCGGGCAGTTCCTGACCGGAAACCTCCCTGACGAGATCGCGGAACCAGCCGGAAAAGGAAGCAACCGCATCCGGCGCGCAGAAGGCGGCGAACACCGATCCGGGCTCGACCGCGGCAAGCTGCTGATGGTCGCCAAGCAGCACAAGGCGGCAGCCGGGAGAAAGGGCCCGGACAAGAAGGTGCATGAGGGAAAGATCGACCATGGACGCCTCGTCCACGATCACCAGGTCATAAGGCAACGGCCGGCCGGGCCCGTAGCGCGGCTCTCCGTCCGCGCCGACGCCGAGGAGGCGGTGCAGGGTAAACGAGGAGAAATCACCGACACCGGGCAGGTCTGACTGCGCGGCCACGCTCTCCTTGAGCCTCGATGCCGCCTTGCCGGTCGGCGCGGCCAAGGCCAGACGCAGCCCGTCCCCGTACAGGGATGAGAGCAAGGATATGACGCGGGCCGCGGTATAGGTCTTGCCGCTGCCGGGGCCACCGCTTATGACCGCAAAGGAGCGGACAACAGCGGCCATGGCCGCGACCATCTGCCAGTCGACCTCATCCCCCCCGCTGCCGGGAAAGAGAAGCGGGCACAGCTCCTCGAGCCTGCCGCGCCCCCAGTCGGGAAGCGCGGCAGGCTCGAGGATTCTTGCGGCCGCAAATGCCGCCACCTCACGCTCGGCCAGCCAGAAACGGCGCAGGTACAGGCCGCCGCGGTCCAGGACGAGAAACGCGGCTCCGGCCGCATCCCCATCCGCCTCCGTCACCGCCGGGGAGCCGAGGAGGACGGCGCGCCACTCATCCGCCGGCGGAAGGATGATTTCCTCCTCCCCCAGACGCAAAACGGCTCCGGCCAGGTCATCGAGACCAACGCGAACCTCTCCCTCGCCGGCGGCAACACTCGTCACCAGGGCGCCGAGCCACAGGGGATCGCCGACATCGCGCCCCCGGCCGCCCGACAGCCTGACGACGAAATCGGCAAAGGCCAGGTCTATGCCTCGGCAAGTCCCTTCAAGTCCGCGGCCGGCCGCGGATTCAACGGCCAGCGGCAGCCGCTCCGGGGACGCGAAAACGGGCCAGGGCCATTGCGCGCGCCCATGCTCCGTCCTGACGTCGTTCACCAGGCCACCTCCATGCACAACAAGTCTCCGGCCGCCGCATCATCTGAACCAGGGGGATTCCTAACGGTGCATTGCTTGACAATGCAGGGCGATTTCTGTAGTTTTTTGAGCTGATTTAAAATAGTTACTATGAGATTTGCACAGGTTGTTGTATTCTTGCAACCAGAAGTTTTCCTGCGGGCGACGGCCCGGAAAACTACGGGGGAGAGCGTAGCGCCCGGCATGCGCCTTCAGGCCAGGGCGGGGCTAACAGCCCGTTGAAAAACGTAGCGAGCGCAGATGAGGCAAGGAAAAATCCGGCGAAAAAGCGCAGTTTATCTGGAGTAAATGAGCATTTTGAGCCGGGTTCCGACGCAAAATCATCAAGCGCAGTAGTTTTTCAACGGGCGGTCAAGCACCATTCAGGGCCAGGGCACGGCCGTAAAATGGCAAAATGGAGAAATCTACAGCAACTTCAGGAGGATCCTAAGTGGCAGACTTTGTCATAACCGCACAGGCACAGGAAAAGGCGGGGAACCTGCTGATCAACTCGTTGATCAAGGCCGGCGTCCGCACCGCGCTGCTAATCGACTCGGCCGGCAACGTCCTGGCCAACTGCGGCCACGAACAGCAACACATCGACATCGATGCGATCTCGCTCGCAGCCTTGGCGGCGGCGAGCCTCGCCGCCACCACCCAGATCGCCAAGCTCATCGGCGAGGACGATTTCTCCCTGCTGTTCCACAAGGGAAAACACGGCAACATCCATTTCGGCCGCATAGGCCAGGAGCTGATCCTCATAACCATATTCGGCGATGATGTCTCCCTCGGCCTCGTCCGGTGCCGGGTCTCGGAACTTGCAGAATCAATCGCGGAGATCTTCGAAGGATAATTATGGCTCTCATCGATCTGAGCAAGAAGGAAGTCCACTGCAAGATCGTCTACTACGGTCCGGGACGGTGCGGCAAGACCACCAACCTCCTCTACATATACCAGGCCATGGACGAAAGCGACCGTGGCAAGATGCTCACCATCGACACCAAGGGGGACCGGACCCTGTTTTTTGATCTTCTGCCGCTGAACCTCGGCAAGATATCCGGGTTCGACATCCGCATCCAGCTCTACACCGTGCCGGGCCAGGTGATGTACGAGGCCACCCGCAAGCTGGTCCTCAAGGGTGTTGACGGCCTGGTATACGTGGCCGATCCGCTGCTGGTGCGGCGGGAACGCAACATCGAGGGGCTCGAGGATCTGCGCCGCAACCTCGAGGCCCACAACCTCAAGCTGGAGGAAATGCCCATTGTTCTTCAGTACAACAAGAGGGATCTGGTCGACACCCCGGTGCCTACCCTCACCATCGAGGAGCTCGAGGCCGATCTCAACAGCGAGCTGAAGACCAAGTACTTCGAGGCGGTGGCGACCACCGGCGTTGGTGTCTTCGAGACCCTGAAGGAGATCACCAAGAGGACCGTGCGCTACGTGGCGGAGAAACACCTGCTGACCAAAATGTGAGGGCCGGATCGCGCCGCTCAGGGCTACGCCTCTTTTTCGCCTTACCCAAAGAACGGCAGGAGAGATTCATCGAGATGACCGACAACAACTCCAACCTGACTGAAGACCTGGCCAGCGAGATAGAAAACGCCGTTGACGACCTCTTCGGCCGTTATGAACTGGGCGGAGGCGGGACCAAAAAGGACAAGGAGCCGGTGGCCGCGCCGGAGCCCCAAGGGGCTGGGGAAGAAGCCGCGCCCAAGGAGGCGCCGGAACCGGAGATAGAGCTGACCCTTGAGACCGAGCCTGCGGCCCCTGCCGCGCCCCAGCCCCAGGCTCCCGCGCCGCCGCAGGCACCGCAGGCACCGCAGGCACCGCAAACACCGCAGACGCCGCAGACGCCTCCGGCCGACGCCGAACGTCTTCTGGCCGAGATGGAGGAGGCAATCCTCACGGTAGACTGGGAGGTCAACGACAAAAACGTCAGACAGGCCCGCTCCGTCCTCGCCGGTCTCAGAAAGGCATTGAACCTGGCCGGCACCGCGGCCGACGAGGTCGCCGGCCTGATGGACGACGTCCTCAAATGCATGGAGGAGACCCCGAGCGACGCCCCCACCACCGGGCCGGCCCACCTGAAAGACGGCCTGGCCGCCATCCGGGCCTGGCTCAA
>JALWTY010000152.1 GCA_026993265.1 Desulfobacterales bacterium | reverse complement strand
TTTTCAAACAGCGCAATTTCGCCGCCGCGTCCTGCGGCGGATGATGGACCCGTTGTTACGAGTCCATCATTGACGGCATCGTAAAAACTGCCTGGATACTGAAGGCAATACCTCGTTTAACCTTGCGATATTTTTGCCTTTCTGCTTTTGCCCTTTACCTTCGGCCCCGCAACTATTCCGTTTTTCCGGATTGTTACGAATCCTCCGTGGCCTACAAACCCGTCAATCAGCCGCGCCGTCAATATGGAGATAACGCAGCGGCGCGGCCTCGCGCCGCGACACCAGCACCGGCACTCCGGCGGCCCGGGCGTTCATTTCCCGGCCCAGACGGGCGGCGAGTTCCGCCACCACCGGATTCTCGGTATGGAAATGGCCCGCGTCCACGATGAAAAAACCCTCTTCCTCGGCCCAGCGGGCCACGCTGTGCTTCACCTCGCCGGTGACGAACACGTCGGCTCCGGCGTCACGGGCGGCCTGGGCCAGATCCGAGCCGCTGCCGCCGCAAAGCCCCACCCGGCGGATACTATCCGGCGCAGGCCCGCACACGGCAACGGTGTCGCAGCCGCACACCCCGGCGAGCCGGGAGAGGAAATCAGCCGGAACCAGCGGCTGGACGAGATCGCCGATCCGGCCCATGCCGGCCGCGGGATCAAGCGCGCTCGCCGCCAGCGGTTCCGCTCCGGAAAGGCCGAGGCCTGCGGCGAGCACGTCGTTGACCCCGCCGGATACGGAATCCAGGTTGGTATGGCAGGCGATCAGCGAAACCCCGGCGCGGACGGCGTCAAAGTAGAGACGGCCGAGCCCGCGGTCGCGCCGCAGGCTGGCAAGGGGCCGGAATATGGCCGGATGATGGCTGATCACGAGGTTGCAGCCCGCCCCAACCGCCTCGGCAAGCACCTTTGACGTAGGATCGAGGCTGACCATGATCCCCCGCACCCCGTCGTCCGGATCGCCGAGCAGTAGCCCGACGTTGTCCCAGTCCTCGGCGAGCCCGGGCGGGGCTATCCTCTCGACCAGACCGAGGACATCACCCACCCTGATCCTGCTCATGGCCGCCGCCCCCGCAAAAAAGCACAAAAAAAGGCGCAACCCCTTAAAGGCTGCACCCTTTCCCTGCGGAGCCGGGACCTGTCCCGGACCGCCCCCCAGGCAATGCCTGCGGCGACCGGCGACAGAAACGATTTTCCTTTTTCCCCTGCTGAGTTCAACTCCCCCGGCCCGGTATCGTGTTTCGCAAACTCCCAGCCCGCCGGCTCGATGACGGCGGCAGGATTCTGGCATCAAAAAAAACTGGTGGGCCTACCTGGACTCGAACCAGGGACCGACCGGTTATGAGCCGGTGGCTCTAGCCAACTGAGCTATAGGCCCTTTTTCAGGCTACCCTGCATTTCGTAAAACAGGTATAGTTGCGAAACCACGGCCGCATGTCAAGGAAAAACTTCCCTGCTACACCTGCCCCGCGGCTTGCCCTTGCCCGGCCCCAAGATTATCATGCATCAAAATCCGATGGCCCCATAAAACCACAGGACCCCCCATGACCTTTATTCCCGAGATCGTTCTTTCCCTTATGCTTGCGGCCGCGGCCGCGGCCCTGTTCGCGCTCGTGAAAAACAGCTCCCGCCTGGCCGCAGCCGTGGCCGCGGCCGAGGCCGAAATCGAGGGATTGCGCCGCGAGCTCGGCGAAAAGGAGGCCCGCCTGGCCGCGGCCGTGGCAAAGGAAGAGTCCCTGCGGCAGGAAAACCAGAGGCTCGACGGCGAGCTGAAGGTCGCGACCGACCGACTCCAGGTGCTGGAAAAACGCCACGAGGAAGATCAGAAAAGGCTCACCGAGACCTTCAAATCCCTGTCCTCCGACCTGCTGCGGGATAACAGCAAGGCCTTCCTCAACCTGGCCAGATCCTCGCTCGAGGCCATCCAGGAACGTTCCACTCAGGAGCTGGACAAGAAGAGGATGGAGATAGAGTCCACGGTCAAACCGCTCAAGGACAGCCTCGAACGCATGGACCGGCAGATACAGGAGCTGGAAAAGGCGCGCAGCTCGGCCTACAGCTCCATTACCCAGCAGCTCAGACAGGTGCACGAGGGTCAGTTGCGGCTGCGGAGCGAGACCGAGAACCTGTCGCGCTCGCTCAGGCGCCCCAGCGTGCGCGGCCGCTGGGGCGAAATCCAGCTCCGGCGGGTGGTGGAGATGGCCGGCATGGTCGAGTACTGCGACTTCATCGAGCAGGAGAGCACGAACGACGCCAGCCGGATGCGGCCCGACCTGGTGGTCAAGCTGCCGGGCGGCAAGAACATCGTGGTGGACTCCAAGGCCGCCATCCTCTCATACCTGGACGCTCAGGAGACCGACGACGAGACGGAACGGCAGCGGCTGCTGGCCGAGCACGCCCGCAGCATCCGCAGCCACATCACCACCCTGGGCAGCAAGGCCTACTGGGAGCAGTTCCAGCCCTCGCCGGAATTCGTCATCCTCTTCCTGCCGGGAGAGAATTTTTTCTCGGCCGCCCTGGCCCAGGACCATGAACTGATCGAGTTCGGCGTCAACCAGAAGGTGCTGCTCGCCACCCCCACCACCCTGATCGCCATGCTCCGGGCGGTGTCGTACGGCTGGCGGCAGGAAAACATGGCCGAACACGCCCAGGCCATAGGCGAGCTCGGCCGCGAACTCTACGAGCGGCTCGCGGTCATGGGCAACCACTTCCACGATCTCGGCCGCAGTCTCACCCGCACCCTGGACACCTACAACAAGGCCGTGGGCTCGTTCGAGTCGCGGGTGATGGTGACGGCGAGAAAGTTCCGCGACCTCGATCCCATGCTTGGCCGGGAGATAAAGGAACTGACCCCTGTGGACCGCCTGCCCCGCACCCTGAGCCTGCCGGAAGAAAGGGAAAACAAGGCGTGAACGGCGGCCCGGCCGCGCCATTTATTGGTTGCCTGGCAGGGAAGCTTCTTATATATTCCTGAGTCCGTGACGGCTTCAGGGCGTTGACGAACGCATCTGTTTGAATTCATGCGTTTTCGGCAGCTTGCAGCTCTTGCGGCAGATTCACCCCGCCGTCCTCCGGGGCGTCCGAGGAAGGGGACACCTGCCGCGTCAGCAACGTTGATATCCCCTGTTATCAACTCGCCGCTTCCTTGGCATTGCCCCGCTCTCGAACGCTCACGGATCCAGGCTATTGTGGCACTGTTTTCCCGGACAATCCACCGGACACGAAATCATCATCCGAAGGAGCGAAGAAAAAAATGAAGCTCGGCATCAACGGTCTTGGACGCATCGGCAAGCTCTCCCTGTGGCACCACGTGGGGCGCAAGCATTTCAGTGAAATCGTGGTCAACCTCGGCCGCCAGGTGGGCCGGGGGCTCGCAGACATCGCCGCGGCCATCGAACGCGACAGCTCCTACGGCCGGCTCTCCAATTACCTGCACGGCTACCGCGGCGGCCGGGTGATCGAGGAACTCAACGAGGACGCGGGCACCATGACGGTCAACGGCGTGCCGGTCAAAATACTGCGCGAGTCGAGGAACCCGGCCGAGATCGCCTGGAAGGGAAACGGCGTCCGCCTGGTGGTGGACACCACCGGCGTGTTCAACGACCCCACCGCCGACGCCGACGCGCCCCGCGGCGCGCTGCGCGGCCATCTCGCGGCCGGAGCGGAAAAGGTGGTGCTCTCGGCTCCCTTCAAGATCAAGGCCAAGGGCATGGAGATGCCGGCCGACGCGGTCACCACGGTCATGGGCATCAACGAGGACGACTACGATCCCGCCAGACACATGCTGATCTCGGCGGCGAGCTGCACCACCACCTGCCTTTCCTACATGATAAAGCCGCTCCTCGACCACCTGGGCGCGGACAACATCCTCTCCGCCTCCATGGTCACGGTCCACGCCGCCACCGGCAGCCAGCAGGTGCTCGACCGCCTGCCCAGGGCCGGGGCCACCGACCTGCGCAAGAACCGCAGCATCATGAACAACATCATCCTCACCACCACCGGGGCGGCCAAGGCCCTGGCCCTGGTCATCCCGGAGATGAAGAAGATCGGCTTCATCGCCGAATCGGTGCGGATTCCCACCTCCACCGGCTCGCTCATCGTCCTGGTCCTGAACATCCAGGACGATCCGGATAACCCGATCAAGCGGGACCGCATCAACGCCATCTACCGGGAATACGCCGCGAGTTCGCCCTATCTCGACTACACCGAGGACCAGAACGTCTCCTCCGACATCATCGGCACCCCGGCGGCCGCGGCCATCATCGAAGGCACCGAGACCCATACCCGCACCGCCAACATCCGGGTCAACCTCGCCAAGACCAAGGGCATAAGCTGCACCAGCGACGACGGCGGCCCGGCCGTCCTCGACGTGCCGGTGACCCAGGCGGTGATCTACGGCTGGTACGACAACGAGCTCGGCAGCTACACCAACATGCTGGCCGAGCGTACCGTCACCATCGCCGAAAAGATGGTCTGAGTTGAGCATCCGGCCGCTCACTCCGAAAGACAGCGCCGCGGTCGCCGCCATCGACGCGGACGCCCCGCCGTCCTGGAGCGCGGCGCAGATCCGGGCGGAACTGGAGAATCCGGTAAACATCTGCCTGGGGAGCCGGGACGCCGCCGAAGGGCTGGCCGGTTTCATCATCGCGAGAACCGCGGCGGACGAGGGCGAGATAATCAGGTTCGCGGTCAGGAAAAGGCTGCGGCGGCAGGGAAACGGCCAGGCCCTGCTTCATGCGGCCATGCAGGCGGCCGCATCCCGCGGCGCGGCCCGGCTCTTTCTCGAGGTGAGAGCGGGCAACCGCGCCGCCATGGAGCTGTACAAAAAGAATGGTTTCACCGTAACCGGCAGGCGGCGCAACTATTACAGCAACCCCAGGGAAGACGCGGTCTGCATGGCCGTGGACACGAATCCATCCCGGCAAGGACAGACGGAATCGGAGATGAAGAACATCAGGGAAATCGACATCAAAGGGAAGAAAATTCTCATCCGGGTGGACTTCAACGTCCCCATGGACGAGATGGGCAACATCACCGACGATACTCGTATCCGCGGGGTTCTGCCCACCATCAACCACGCCCTTGACGAAGGCGCGAAGATCATCATCTGTTCCCACATGGGCCGTCCCAAAGGCAAACGGGACGAAAAATACAGCCTCGCGCCGGTGGCCAAGAGGCTGTCGCGCCTGATCGACAAGGAGGTTCTCCTCGCGCCCGACTGCGTCGGCCCTGAGGTGGAAAAAGTCACCGCGGCGATGAGCGACGGCGACGTGGTCCTGCTCGAGAACCTGCGCTTCCACCCGGAGGAACAGGCCAACGACCCGGAGTTCGCCAAGAAGCTCGCCAGCCTGGCCGATATCTATATAAACGACGCGTTCGCCGTGGCCCACCGGGCCCACGCCTCGGTGGTCGGCGTGGTCGGACACGTGGAAACCTGCGCGGCCGGATTCCTGCTCCAGAAGGAAATGGACTACTTCCACCGCTCGGTCAGCGATCCCCGCCGCCCCCTGGTGGCCATCATCGGCGGCGCCAAGGTGTCGAGCAAGCTCGGGGCCCTGCGCAACCTTCTCGACCGGGTGGACAAGATGATCATCGGCGGGGCCATGGCCAACACCTTTCTCCGGGCCCAGGGCTACGGCGTCGGCAAGTCCAAGGTGGAGGAAGACCTGATAGACACCGCGGCCGAGCTGATGGAGAAGGCGAGGAAAAAGGGGGTCAAGCTCTACCTGCCGGTGGACTGCATCGTGGCCGAGCGTTTCGACCCCAACAGCGAGTCCATGCGGACCACGGTGCAGGAGGTGCCGGAGTACTGGATGATCCTCGACATCGGCCCGGCCACCACCACCCTGTTCTCCGAGGCCCTGGAGAACGCCCGCACCATCATCTGGAACGGCCCCATGGGCGCCTTCGAGATGGACGCCTTCTCCCGCGGCACCATGGCCATGGTCCAGCGGGTGGCCTCGTCCCACGCCCTCACCATCGTCGGCGGCGGCGACACCGACGTGGCCGTCCACCGCGCGGGCGAGAGCAACAACATCTCCTACATATCCACCGGCGGCGGCGCATTCCTCATGCTCATGGAAGGCAAGAAACTGCCCGGCGTCGAGGCCCTGGAAAGATGCTGAACCGGCCGCAGAGGTAATGAAAATGACAAGAACGCCACTTATCGCCGGAAACTGGAAGATGCACAAGACCGCGGCCGAGGCCGTAGCCCTGGCCCGGGCGGTGGCGGAAGAGGCCAACCGCCGCCCGGACCGCGAGGTGATGATAGCGCCGCCCGCAACCGCGCTCTTTCCGGTGGCCGAGGCGGTGCGGGGAACAAGGCTCATCCTCGCCGGCCAGAACGTGGCCTGGGAGGAAAAGGGCGCCTTCACCGGCGAGATATCCCCGCTCATGCTCGCAGACTGCGGCTGCGCCATGGCCATAGTAGGGCACTCTGAACGGCGCCACATCTTCGGCGAGGACGACGCCATGATCAACCGCAGACTGAAGGGGGCGATGAATCACGGACTCGTCCCGATACTCTGCGTGGGCGAGACCATAGAGGAACGGGAGGACGGCCGGACCGCCGAGGTGGTTGAGGCCCAGGTGCGGGCCGGACTCGCGGACGTGAATCCGGAAAGCGGCCGGGAACTGGTGGTGGCGTACGAGCCGGTATGGGCCATCGGCACCGGCCGGACCGCTACCAGCGGACAGGCCCAGGAGGCCCACGCCCACATCCGCGCGGTGCTTGCGCAAATGTTCGAGAAAGATATTGCCGCTGAAATAAGAATATTGTATGGTGGCAGCGTCAAACCCGGCAACGCGGCCGAACTCATGGCCCAGGCCGACGTTGATGGCGCCCTGGTCGGCGGCGCGTCCCTGGACGCGCAATCGTTCGCCGGGATAATAAATTTCTAGCGGCAAACATCCTGTCGGAACCGCCACCGTGGTTCCGACAGATTTTTTCTCCCCTGCACGACAGGCGGATTTTTTGCATGGAAAACATCCTGATCGTCATACACGTGATCGTGTCGGTGTTCCTGATCGTCATCGTCCTGCTCCAGCAGGGCAAGGGTGCCGACATCGGCGCGACCTTTGGCGGCGGAGGCGGCAACACCCTGTTCGGCACCGAGGGGCCGGTGCCGCTGATGAACAAGGTGACCACCACCACGGCGGTGATCTTCATGATCACCTCCATCAGCCTCGCCTACATCTCGGCCCATCAGTCCGGCTCGGTGATGAAGGAGACGGTGGTCAAGACCCAGCCGAAAAAGCCCGAGGTTCCGATGGCGCAGGGGACGGCCAAAGACAAGGCCGCAGCCCCGTTGCCGGTGGCCGACGCGGTGCCGGAAAAGGCCCCGGCCACCTTCCCCGGTGCAAAGACGCCGGAAACAGGCGAAAAGGGAGCAAAGACGGACGAGAAGAAATAAAAGCCGAAGTGGTGGAACTGGTAGACACGCTGTCTTGAGGGGGCAGTGGGGCGACCCGTGCCGGTTCGAGTCCGGCCTTCGGCACCATTTTTCAGGGATCTTGCGTTATGCAAGGTCCCTTTTTTTATCAGCTCACGGCTGATGGTTCATGGTTCAGGCCGGCAGCACCTTTGCCGCCGCCTGCCGCCATCCCGCGAACCTTGCCAGGTTTTCGCCGAGCTCGTCCGAAAAGAGGTTTGAGAAGAAAAGCTCCGGTCGCCGGCCGGGGAGCGCCAGCCTGAGGCCCCAGGCGTGAAGGAGATGGTTTCGCGCTCCGAGCCTGCGGTAATCCTCCTCGTCCAGCCCCTGTTCCAGTTTCTTCAGAAAGAAACGGCCGCCGTGGGAGTAGATCTTGTCGCCGACCAGGGGGTGGCCGAGATGGGCGAGGTGGGCCCGGATCTGGTGACGGCGGCCGGTCATGAGTTCGGCCAGGACCAGGGAACGTTCTCCGGCCGCGGCAAGGCGGTGGAACACGGTCAGACAGGGTTTGCCGTGCCCCGGCCACATCCGGCAGCGGATCTCGCTGTCCTCACGCGGACCGAGCGGCAGATCCACCACGGTCCTTCCGCCGGGAAAATCCCCGCGGACCACGGCGAGATAGTATTTGCCTAGGATTATCCGGCCAAGGTCGCTCTGATAACGGCGGCACACCTCCTTGTTGCGGCCGAAGAGGACCAGGCCGCCGGTCTCCCGGTCGATGCGGTGCAGGGGATGGATGTCGCCGCCATGGGCGCGGCGGACGATGTTGACCAGGGTGTTGTGGACGATGAGGCCGGAACGGGTCACCGGCGTGCCGGCGGGCTTGTCCACCAGCAGGAGCTCCGGGGTCTCCATGACCACCGCAAAGCCGGTGTCCACCTCGGGCTCACGGAACCCGGCAATGGTATAGGTAACGAGATCCCCCTCGGCCAGCGGCTCTTCCGGCCCGGCGGCCCGGCCGTTTATGACGACCGCGCCTGCGGCTATCCTTTCCCGCCACTCTTCTTCGGTATGATAGGTGAACCGGCCGGCAAGAAAATCGAGCAAGGCGGTTCCGCTCTCCCTTTCCCGGATACGGCTGCGCAGAATCAGGTCTTCAGCCATCAAGACCACCAAAAGAAAAGGGCCGCCGACCTTTCCGGTCCCGCGGCCCTGGCCATTATTATATCTGTATCAGTAAACCTGCCGATAATTTTGCCTTTTTACTTTTGACTTTTGCCTTCCGCCTCGTGAAACCCGCGATGCGGGCTTTCACGAGGCGGTCAGACGGTGAGATCCTCCCGCACCGCCTTTCTCGGGCCGCCGTGACCGGCTGTTCTCCAGTCACGGATGGGGGCGATGGCGTCAAGGTCGTCATCGCGGCCGAGATTTTCCAGCTTGTCGTGAATCTGCTGCCAGATGCAGGGAACATCCTTGTGGATCTCGCAACGGCCGTTCTGGGAGCCGCCGCAGGGGCCGTTGAACAGGCTTTTCGCGCACCTGGCCACCGGGCAGAGACCGCCGGTGAGGTGAAGAACGCAGTTGCCGCAGCCGGCGCACTGCTCGCTCCACACGCCCTGCTCGGCCGATCCGCCGTAGAAGGTGGTGTTGACCGCGGGATAGACCCGTACGCCCGGCCGCAGGTTGGCGATGAAGTTGACCCCCACGCCGCAGGCCATGCTGACCACGGCGTCGTACTCGCCGTCCCATTTGTCCATCTCGTCGATGTACTCCCGGTCGCACTGGCGCACCAGGGTGGCCTCGATGGTCTCAAGCCGGCCGCCTTCCTTCATCCGGCCGAGGCGCAGGAGGGAGGCTAAGATCTCCACCTCGCGCTGGCCGCCCGCGGAACAGACCGAGACGCAGCCGCGGCAACCGAGCACCAGGACCCGGTCCGCGTCCTTTATCATCTCAACGATCTCGTTTACCGGTTTACGCTCCGCGACTATCATCTGCCACCCTCCTTGAAGGGGCTGGGACCGAACCCTGCCACCCTATCGTTCATCTCCTCCGCGGCCCGGACGAAATCGGGATGGAAACCGCGCTCGAGCTGGAACATCATCACCCGGTCGGGCTCCACCTCCATCTCGGCGAGCGCCCGCCGCACCGCCTCGACCCTTTTCGCGGCCCGCCGGCTGCCCATGACGTTATGACATTTGTCCGGCTCGCAGGCGACCACGCAGACCCCGTCGGCCCCTTCTTCAAAGGCCTTGAGGATGGCGGTCTCCCTGATCTTGCCGCCGCAGGCGAAACGGTTGATGGTGACGTTCTCCGGCAGGCCGTCGCGGCGGAGCTCTTCCTTGCTTTCGGCCAGGATCTGCTGGGATGTGTAATGGCAGCAGATCACCTGGATATCGGGCACAAAACTCATTTCTTACTCCGGTTTATCTGGATGATCCGGCTGCGGCGAGCAGCCTTTCGTCTTCTGACTGGTTCAGCTCGATGGCCCCGGCCGGGCACTCGGACGGACAGATGCCGCAGGCCCGGCAGGCGCGGGGATCGATGGCCGCGACCCCGAGTTCGTCGATCTTCGGAATCTGCCAGGGGCACACCCGCACGCAGGTGAGGCAGGCGACGCAGAGGTCGCGCCGCACCCTGGCGGCCTTGCCCTGTTCAACCAGGTCGTCCTCGCTGACGAAGCCCTCGTCGATGGCCTGGTCCCGCAAGGCGAGCATGATATCGGCGAACCGCACGTCCTGGGGGCAGACGAACACGCAACTGCGGCACCTGGAGCAGTACCAGATGAGTTCCGAGGAAAGAAGCCTGTCCTTGAGGCCCATGCGGATCATGTGGATGATCTTGCGGGGGTCGAACTCCGGGATCGCCTGGCTCACCGGACAGACGCCGCTGCAGGCGCCGCAGGCGTAGCAGCGGTTGAGGTGTTCGCCGCCGGGGCGTTTCACCACCTCACCGCTGAAACCGCTGTTGATTTCCTTGCTGCTTATGGTCATCGCCAAATTCCTTGAATGGATAGAATTCTCCCGCGGCCGCCGGGCGCATTACCGGCCCGCCCCCGTTGCCGGAGTGGTGGGAAAAACCTGACAACCGCATGAAAAAACGACGCTTCTCACAGTGAAAGGCGGAATTTACAAAACCGTCCGGCCTTTGTCAACCAGAGCCGCCACCTTGAATCCATGACGGAGGGGTGAACCTTGCGCCGGAGATACCGGGCCGCAGCGCAAAGCCGTCATGGGTTCGAGGTCAAAGCAGGAACCGGAACTCGCCCTTGCCGAGCAGATCCTGGAGATGCAGCACCCCGACAAGACGGCCGTCCGGGTCCTCGACCGGCAGGATGGTGATCTCGTGGCGCTGCATGAGCGACAGGGCGTCGGCGGCCATGAGGTCGTTGCGGATCACCTTGGGGCCGCTGGTCATGGCCTTGCCCGCCACGAGTCCGTCCAGGTCGGCTCCGGCGCTTACCAGGCGGCGGATGTCGCCGTCGGTGATGATCCCGGAAAGACGCTCGCCCTCGACCACCAGCACCGCGCCGACGTTGTGACGGTCGAGCACGGCAATGGCCTCGCGCATGGGCGTGGCCGGTTCCACCCTGGGGATGCCGTCCCCCCTCAGCATCACCTCGTCCACCCTGACCTTGAGCCTCGCGCCCAGGCTGCCGCCGGGGTGGTTGCGGCGGAAATCGCTTTCCTTGAACTTCTTGCATTCGAGCAGGACCACGGCGAGCGCGTCTCCCACCGCCAGGGCCGCGGTGGTGCTCGCGGTGGGGGCGAGCCCGAGGGGGCAGGCCTCCCGCGGCACCCTGACCTCGATTACCGCGTCGGCAAAGGACGCCAGGGTGGACTCCGGGTTGCCGGTCATGGCGATTATCCTGACCCCGCGGCTCTTCAGAGTGGGCATGAGCAGGTTCAGCTCGGCGGTCTCGCCGCTGTTGCTGATGCCGAGGACCACGTCGCGCTCCTCCACCAGGCCGAGGTCGCCGTGCATGGCCTCGACCGGATGCATGAACAGGGAAGAGGTGCCGGTGGAGTTGAGGGTGGCGGCGATCTTCTGGCCGATGAGGCCGGACTTGCCGATGCCGGTTATCACCAGACGGCCAGGCGAGGCCATTATCAGGTCCACGGCCCGGCTGAACCCCTCGCCTATCTGATCACGCACCGCGCACAACCCCTCGATCTCGATATCGAGAACCCCGCGGCCCCGGGCTATGTGGCCGGTCTTTTCCATTATCCAAGCACCGTCGAATGGCTGAGAAAAAAATCGGGCAACATCATTACTGTCCGAGAGCGAACTTGTGAAAGGTGCGGTCCGGCTCCACCGGGTAGTTGCCGTCGAAACAGGCCTTGCAGAAACAGTCCTCGGCCACGCCGGTGGCCTCCACCAGCCCATCGATGCTGAGATAGGCAAGGGAATCGAGGCCGAGATAGTCGCGGATCTCCCCGATGCTTCTCCGGTTGGCGATGAGTTCACCGCCGGAGGGGAAGTCGATGCCGTAGAAACAGGGAAACTTGGTGGGCGGGCAGCTTATCCGCATGTGCACCTCCCTGACCCCGACGGCGCGCAGTGACTTGACCCGGCTCTTGCCGGTGGTGCCGCGGATGATGGAGTCCTCGATTATCACCACCCGCTTGCCTTTCAGAAAGGAGCGGATGGGATTGAGCTTGACCCGGACCGAGAAATCGCGCATGGACTGGGTCGGCTGGATGAAGGTGCGGCCGACGTAGTGGTTGCGGATGACGCCCATCTCGAGCGGCACGCCGGATGCGCGGGAATAGCCGATGGCGGCGTAGTTGCCCGAATCGGGAAAGGGCATGACGAAGTCGGCGTCCACCCCGCTCTCGCGGGCGAGGATCTCGCCCATGCGCTTGCGGCTCTCGTAGACGTTGATGCCGAAGATGTCGCTGTCGGGCCGGGCGAAATAGACGTGCTCGAAGATGCAGTAGCTGGGTTTCGCCTGGATGCCGCAGCGGCTCGAGTGGAGGCCGTTGTCGTCGATGATGAGGATCTCGCCGGGCTCTATGTCGCGGATGTACTCGGCCTCGACCAGGTCGAGGGCGCAGGTCTCGCTGGCGACGATGTAGCCGCCGTTGCCGAGCCGGCCCAGGCACAGGGGACGGAAACCGTTCGGGTCCCGCATGGCCACCATGCTGTCCCTGGTCATGAGCAGCATGGAATAGGCCCCGGAAAGCCGCCGCATCATGCCGGCGCAGGCCTCGGCCAGGGTGGCGCCGCTGTTCTGCCGCGCCAGCAGGTGAACAACCACCTCGCTGTCCATGGTGGACTGGAATATGGAGCCCTTTTTCTCAAGCTCGTCCCTGAGCATGCGGATGTTGACGAGGTTGCCGTTGTGGGCCACGGCAAAGACCTGTCCCTGGTGGGTGGCGAGAAAGGGCTGGGCGTTGATGATGGACGATTCTCCGGTGGTGGAGTAACGCACATGGCCCACGGCGATGTCGCCGGTGAGGCTGCTCAAGTCGGACTCGCTGAAGACCTCGGAGACCAGGCCCATGCCCTTGCGGTGGCGGACCCGTTCCCTGTCGCTGGCGACGATGCCGGCGGATTCCTGCCCCCGGTGCTGCAGGGCGTAAAGCCCGAAATAGGTTATGCGGGAGGCGTCCTCATGACCGAATATCCCGCAAACGCCGCACTCCTCCCGGGGACGGTGATCCTGCCGGCCCGCCACGCAGACGGAAGAGTCCGTTGCCAACCTGTCAAAACTGCCGCCGCACATCATCTTCAACAAAGCCTCTTTCAATAACCGGAACGGCGCGGCCCGGCGCGCCGGACGCCGGGGCCATGGTGGTGAAAAAAGGCAGTATATTAACCACGTTTCAACACGGATGTAAATTTTTTTCCCGCAAAGGGGAAGCGGCGGCGGAGAACCGGACCTGGCAGGCGTCCGGCCCGGTTCTCCGTTGCCCCTACTTCCGCAGGTTGTGATGGTCGCGGCCCTTGAAGAAACTGAGCCAGGAGGAGGTCCGGTCAAGGCTCCAGTCGCGCGGGGCGATGAACAGCCCGCTCACCCTGCGGGCAAACTCATCCGCGCCCATGCGCTCGTACATGCGGACGTATACGCAGCGCTTCTCGCCGGGAAAGACCTCGCAGAACCCGTCCCGGCTGCCGCCGCAGGGGCCGTTTAGCATGCCCTTGGCGCAGCCGCGCTGGACACAGAGGAAACCGTTCTCCCCCAGGGTGCAATCGCCGCAGTGCTGGCAGCCGTAAAGGATGCGCTTGAGCAGGTACTCGAAGCGGTTGAGGAGGTTTGCAAACCCGGCATTTTCGACTGCGAGGCAGAAACGGGCGAACAGGCGGCCGCCGGGGCGTGAGCGGTCAAAGAAAAGCCGGTGAGCCAGGCCGGATACGCGCTGCAACAAGGCGCGGCGCGGCCTGGCCTGCACCCCTGACCGGTCCGGCAGGTTGAGGTTGGTCTCGGAATCGGCCCGGAAGTAGTAAAAGGCGGCCCGCGGCCAGGAGGACAGCTCCGGAATCAGGTCACGCCAGGCGGGGAGCAGGGTTTCGGCCCGGTCGAGCATGGCCGCGACATCGGCGAAGGTTACGCCGGGGCCGCCGATGTGGGCCCCGGCGTAACCCATTCCCTTCAGAACCGCAAGCAGCATGGCCCCGCGCTCGAGCCGGGCGGCGCGGCCCCGGTCCGGAGCGCGGCTTTCATCCCGCATCCTCCTGAAAAGCCCCTCCGGGATGACGCACCCCGGAATCTGCTTGCGGTACATCATCTCAGCCACCTTCATGGTGGGGACGAAGACGTTGCCAAGCACGGGGAGGCGAAGACCGGTCTCTTCCATGAACAGAAGCAGTTCGTGGAACTTGCGCGGGTCGTAGCCCACCTGGGTTATGACGTAATCGGCACCGGCGCGGGCCTTGGCGTGCAGCTTCCAGTACTGGCCCATGAGTTCTGGCTCGGACATCTTGAACGGCGACACCGCCACCCCCTTGACAAACGAGGTGGGCGCGATGTCGCGGACTATCGGGTTGCGGCGGTCGACCCCCTGCTGGCAGTTGAGGCGGCTTATCATGTCCAGGGCCTGGACGGTGTCGAGATCGAAGACCGGCTTGGGATGCCCCCGGTAGCCGCGCTGGGGATAGTCGCCGGCGATGACCAGCAGGTTGTGGAGGCCGATGCGGTCCCAGGAGAAGAGCTGGCTCTCCATCTGGTTGCGGTTCCTGTCCTTGCAGGAAAGATGGACTATGACGTCGAGCCCCATCGCCTTTATTTCGGTGCCCATGACCTCCGGTGACGCGGCGGGATGGCCGCCGGCGTTCTCGGTGATGCTCACCGCCCGCAGGCGGCCGTCGGCGATGGCCGCCTCGGCGAACTCCAGGGCGCGGCGGTAGACCCCGCCGCGGCTGCCGCGGCCGGGCACCAGTTCGAAGGTGATGGTGAAGTCGTCCCTGTCGGCCAGGGACTTCATGAACTTACCGGTGGCGGGCAATTTTTTTCTCCTGTAACCTCTGACCGTCTCGTAAAAAGTCCGCGATGCGGACTTTTTACGAGACGGAAGGCAAAAGTCAAAAGTAAAAAGTCAAAAGTATCGGCAGGTTACGAATAAAACATTTTGTGCCTTCGGCAGCCCTGCCGGGTTTTTACGAGGCCATCAACCTCTAAAGGCGCTCAACGGCCTGAATTCGTGAGCGTTCGAGAGCGGATCAGGCGCGCCGTCAAACAAGTCCGGAAACGGGAATTATATTGCATCGGGAATGAAAATACGAGGCGCAAGAGAGAGCGCGGCCGCGGCGTTTGCGGCCTGCGCGGAGGAGTACGACCGCTGGCACGAGGACAACCCGGTCTATGAGCTGGAGCTTGCGGCCCTTTCGATGCTCGCCCCGCCATCCGCCACCCCCGCGGTGGAGATAGGCTGCGGCACCGGACGTTTCAGCCGCGCCGCCGGAATCGGCCTCGGCATCGACCCGGCAACGGCCTGCCTTGCGGCCGCAGCCGCAAGGGTGCCGCTTACCGTCGCGGCCAGGGCCGAGGAGCTGCCTGTGGCAAGCGGCGCGGCCGGCGCGGTATTTTTCTTCTTTTCCCTGTGTTTCTGCGAAAACAAAAAAAAGGCGGTGCTGGAAGCCGCGCGCATCCTGCGGCGCGGGGGAGGGCTGACCGTGGCCTTCATCAACCGCGAAAGCCCCTGGGGCATGGAGATAGAAAAAAAGGGAGCGGCGGGCCACCCCCTTTACCGTTTCGCCAGGCTCATGTCGCCGGAAAATGTGCAAATGCTGCTCGCGGCCGCAGGGTTCAAAACGGCGGCAGCGGTCTCCTGCCTTGTTGACAGAAACAGCCCGCAGCCGGGGGAACGCCCGCAACGCGGCATCGCGCCGAACGCGGGCTGCGTTATGATAACCGCGGCAAAGGAGTGAATCCGCGCCCTCCTACCAGGCGTAGGGAAGCTTGCCGTTGATGGTTATCTGCTTGTGCTCGCAGGTGATGTAGCCGCCGCTGACCAGCTCCTTCATCACCCGGCTTATCATCTCGCGGGACGAGCCGACCATGTTGGCGATCTCCTGGTGGGTGAGCTTTTCCCTGATCCGCAGAAGTCCGTCCTCGTCCGGCCTGGCAAGCTCGGTGAAAAGCCGGGCCACCCGGCCGTACACGTCCATGAGGGCTAGGCTTTCTATCTTGCGGTTGGCCTTGCGCAGCCGCTCCATGGAGACGTGCAGGAGGGAGAAGACGATATCAGGGTTGGAGCTTATGACCCGGCGGAAATCCTCCTTGGCCAGGACCAGGAGCTCGCAGGCGGTGCGGGTGACCACGCTGGCGGAACGGGACTCGCCGTCCACCAGGGCGGTCATCTCGCCGAAGTAGTCGCCGGGCTCGAGGATGGAGAGGATTATCTCCTTGCCGTGCTCGTCTATGATGGTGACCTTCACCTTGCCCTCGCAGATGATGTAGAGGGAATCGGTGCGGTCGCCCTCGCTCATGATCACGGTGTTCTTGGGAAAGACCTTGCGCCGGGCCGATTCGGCCAGCATCCGGCGTCCGTCGCCGGCGAGGTTGGCGAAGATCGGCACCCGCTCTATCATTTGTTCAACGTTCATCTGCCAGGTCTCCGGCCTGTTTTTTTCCATCGCGGGCCCAAAAAGCTTGCATGCCCGCCTTCTTATTATTTAGACTTTCTATGCTTGTCAATGGACGATGTGTATGACAGGCCGAAATGACGACGACAACACCCGCGCGGTCAGGACGTTTGCGTGGAGGTGAATTGTTCACACAAAAAGGATGCAAAAGATCACTGCCCCGCAATGATGCTCCCGCTATCATTAAACCTGAATCCGTTTCCGGACAGGCCCGGCAAGGATTCAGCTTGCATAACAGCCCGTTGAAAAACACAGCGAGCGCAGCAGTTTCAACGGACCGGCAAAGACGAACGAGGGCCGGCCAAGCCCCGGCAGGTGCCGTTAGGTTAACATACTAAAGGAATGGAGAAGACAGTCATGATGCAAACCAGGCAAGGATCAGGGACAAAGGGGTTTCTGCGGGCCGCGGCCGCGGGCGCCCTGCTGTTGACGCTCTCCGCGTGCGGTTCCGCCAATCCGCACAACGTGCAAGTGGAGCTTGAGAAATCAGCGCCCGAGGTGAAGATAACCTCGTACACCAAGGCCCTGTCCGACCTCGGCAACATGAGCGTGATCTATGACACCGGCGCGGTCAAGGTGCAGTGTACTGACATCACCGACAAGACCGGCACCTCCATGACCACCGGCGGCGAGATCCAGCGCAACATCACCGAGATCATGAAGAGCACCCTGAACTCGATGGGCGGCAACATCATCTTCATCGAGTACGACCCGTCGTTCATCCAGAACCAGATGGTCACCGGGTACTCGCAGTTCAAGAACAAGCTGATCCCGGACGTGGTAATAACCGGCGGGATCACCGAGTTCGACCGCGGCCTCGAGACCCGCGGCACCGGCACCGACGCATCGCTCACTGCCAAGGTCAGCGGCGCGCCCTCGTGGTTTCCGTCCGACGAGTTCGGCGGCGCCTACGGCGACACCGCCAAGGCGGGCAAGGCCCGGATCACCCTGGACTTCAACATGAAGGACTTCCAGACCCTGGCCGGCATTCCCAAGATGACCACCACAAACAGCATGGTGGTCCACAAGGCGGTGCACGAGAAAGAGGTGGGCATAACCCTCTTCGGTCCCACCTTCGGGCTCAAGGGATCGATCAAGAAGGTTCAGGGACGGCACGAGGCGGTGCGGCTCCTGGTTCAGGTGAGCATGATCCAGCTCATCGGCAAGTACCTGGCCATGCCCTACTGGCGGCTGCTCGGTGACGACACCAAGCCGGACCCGGTGGTCATGGAGGCAATCGCCCTGACCTACAGCAACATGGCCCCGGAGGACCGGATCAGCTCGGTGCAGCAGTGGCTATTCATCCACGGATACGACGTGGACATAACCGGCGAGCTCGACGCCAAGACCAGGGCGGCGATCAAGAAATTCGACCCCAGCGTCCCGGCCGAGAGTCTCTCCGGCATTCCCAAGGATCTGTTCCAGCGGATCTACATCAGCATGCCCTATGACACCGAGGCCATGGCCCGCCGCAACAAGCTCAACGAGATCCTGAACGCCCTGGCCGAGGAACAGGCCCAGGCCGAACAGGCTGCGGCGCAGCAGGCCCCGGCGCCCGCGCCCGCCGCGGCACCGCAGCCGGTGGCGGCTGAACCGCAGCAGGCTCCGGCCCAGGCTCCCCCACCGCAGCAGACCCAGGCCGCGGCCCCGCCGCCCGCGCCCAAGAAAAAGCCGGTGCGCCGGGCCACGGGCATGGGATTCGGCCGCATGCTGAGTGAAGACGAGTGGTAAACGGAGATCGCACCGAGAGAGAAAAAAACCGCG
>JALWTY010000151.1 GCA_026993265.1 Desulfobacterales bacterium | reverse complement strand
CCCGAAAACGGGATTGTTACCCTTCCGCCAACTTGCTATTATCCGCGGACCGATTCTGCCGTTTCAGGGGGTCCCATGCGCCGTTTCCCACTGCTTTTTCTGATCCTGTTCGTCTCCGGATGTTCCTCGCCGATGCTGGACTTTTCCCTTTCCTTTGAGGCGGAGAGGTCTGCCGCCGCGCCGGTGGCCGCAGTGGTGGCGGTGCGGGATTTCCGGGACCTGCGGCCGATGATGCGGGGCAGCGCCAACCGCCAGTGGCTTGGGCTGATTCCCGGCGTGCTCTGGGTGGACATCCCCACCGAGGTGCCGGAGGTATACACCGTGTTCTCCTCTTTCGCATCCCGGCCGCTGCCGCGGGCCGTGGCAGACGCTTTTGCCCGCGGGCTCGGCCGTTCCCACGTCTTTTCCCGGGTGCTTGCGCCGGACGGGGCGGGAACGGTACGGCCGGACTACATCTTCACCGGCACCCTGAGAAGAAGCAGGCTCACCGAACGCTGCTACTATTACGGCTCCTTCATGTACGCCTGGCTCACCCGTGTGTTCGGCCTTCCCTATGTTTCCTTCGACCTTGAAATGGTTTACGATGTCCGCCTCGTCCGCGTCTCCGACGGACGGGTCGTATGGAAAAAGAGTTTCAGCCACTCGGTGTCCGACCGGTATCATTCGGTCTACGAACTCGGCCGCGGCCGCGGCGGCAAACACGTGATCGCCTCCATGTTCAGCCGCATTCTCGCCCGGGACATGGCGATGATGCTGCCGGAGATCAGAAGCGCGCTCGTGGAGGCGGGACGATGAAGTGGGAGGGGTTGGCCTGTGCCGACGTTCCGGGAGAGGAGATCGCCGGGATCATCGGCGCGGTCCCGAAACGCTGGGGCCGGATGGATCTTGCCAGCCGGGTGGCGCTGGTGGCGGTGGGACGGCTTCTGCGGCGCGAATCCCTGCTCGGGCCGGACGGCCGGGTCACGGGCCGCATCGGCCTGGTGGCGGCCACCGGGCACGGCTGTCTCGCGGTCGATCTCGCTTTCTGCCGCACGGTGGAAGAGGGCAGGGCAAGCCCCATGCTCTTCGGCTACACCCTGGCCAACATCCCCCTGGCCGAGGCCGCGAGCCATTACGGACTCACCGGCCCGGTGTACGCGGTTTACGGCGGCGCGGATGCGGCCAGGGACCAGGCCGCTCTCTGGCTCGGGTGCGAGGGCGGGGCCGGGACGATGATATACGGAGAACTGGACGTGCCGCCCGGCGGCGCGATAAAGGCAGAATTCGAGGTAATCAGATGAGCAGTATCACCATAGTCTATCCCCGCTGGCCCAAGATCCCGGAACAGACCGAGTTCCATCTCCCCCCGCATGGGCCGGTGTGCCTTGCCGCCGCGGTCCCGGAGAAGTACGAGCTCAGGTTCGTGGATGAAAACGTGGACGAGCTCGACATCCGGGCCGACACCGATCTTGTGCTCCTGTCGATGATGCTCACCTGCCAGCTTCCCCGCGGCCGCGAGGTGGCGGAGCAGTACCGCGCCCTCGGGGTGCCGGTGATCGCCGGCGGTATCGCCACCATGCTCCACGCCGACGAGGTGGCCGGCTGGGTGGACAGCGTTTTCCTGGGCGAGGTCGAGGACGGCCGGCTCGAGACCGCGTTGAACGACTTTTTCGAAAAAGGGAAACTTGCGGGAAAATACGACTTCTTCCATGATTTCCCGCCCATCGAGAGCGTGGGCCCGGCCCGGCGCGACATCCTCAACCGCGCGAAATACGTATACCGCGGAGTGCCGATGGTGGACCTGGTCCACGCCTCCCGCGGCTGCCGGTTCAACTGTTTCCCCTGCGCCACCGCCTTTCTCGGCGGCCGCAAGTTCAGGCCCCGGCCCATAGAAAAGGTGGTTGAGGAGATCGCCGGGATCGGGAACAACCGCCTCTTCCTGGTGGACAACTCGCTCGCCCAGGACAAGGATTGGCTGCTCGAGCTCTTCCGCGCCCTCAAACCGCTCAAGAAGAAATGGGTGTCCCATCCCATCCTCGACGATCCCGAGGTGCTCGCGGCCGCGGCCGACGCCGGCTGCTGGTATGTCTACCAGGCCATTTTCGACACCTCCGACGTCATCCGCGGCCGGGTGGCCCGGCTCAAGGAGCACGGCATAGGGGTCGAGGCCGCGGTGCTCCTCGGGCCGGACAACCAGGACGCCGACTACATCAAAAGGCTCGTCGATTTCCTTCTCGAGATAGACGTGGAGATGAGCGAGTTCTCCATCCTCACGCCCTTTCCCCACACCCCGGTCACGGCCCAGTTCGAAAAACAGGGCCGCATCCTTCACCGCGATTGGAGCCGCTACACCACTGCCGAGGTCTGTTTCATGCCAAAGAACATGACCCCGGACGAACTTCAGGAGATGTACCACTACGCCTGGGACACCTTCTACCGCGACACGCCCCAGTCGCTCCGGATGGCGCGGCTTTTCCAGAAGGTTGTGCGCCGGGAGATGGAGGACGGCACCTACCGCACCCCGGTGCGCCTCACCAGCCGCCGCAGGCAGTGGCAGGAGGAGGGCGGCGTTGGGAATTGACTGTCTCCTGGTATCGGCCAACCGGGTGCGGGTGCCCTATCCCGTCTACCCGCTGGGCATGGCCCACATCGCCGGCAGCCTCGAGGACGCCGGCCACCGGGTAACCTGCTGCGACCTGATGAGTTCGGGGACCGACGCCCTCGCCGCGATCCTCGAAGAAAAACGCTTCGACCTCATCGGCATTTCCATCCGTAACCTCGATACCGTGGACTCCACCTGTCCGGACCCGTTCATCGGTTTCGCCCGCGAGGCGGTCGAGGTCATCCGCAGCCGCAGCCGGGCCCCGCTCATGCTGGGCGGCCCGGCCTTCTCCATAATGCCGGAACGGATCATGGCCGAACTCGGGGCCGACTGCGGCGTGGTCGGCGAGGGCGAGGCCGCCGTGGTTGAGATCGCCCGGGCCGTGGAGGAGGGAAAACCGCTGCCCGGTCCCCTGGTCCGCGCCGGGCTCGATTCATATCCCTCCCGCAGGGTCGCCTACGACCGGAACATCGCCGCCTACTACCTCAAAAACGGAGGCATGCTCAATATCCAGACCAAACGCGGCTGCCCCCACCGCTGCCTCTACTGTTCCTATCCCATGCTCGAGGGCGGCCGCTACCGTTTCCGCGATCCGGAAGAGGTGGCGTGCGAGGTGGAGCGTTTGAACCGTGAGTATGACGTTCCCTACATCTTTTTCACCGATTCGGTCTTCAACGACGCAAGCGGCCGTTACCTCGAGGTGGCCGAGGCCCTGATAAAAAAGGGCAACCGCATCCCGTGGTGCGGTTTTTTCCGGCCGTCGGGCATGGGGCGGAAGGAGATGGACCTGCTGAAACGTTCCGGGCTTGCGGCCATGGAGGTGGGCACCGACGCCATGAGCGACGCCACCCTGGCCGGACTCAACAAGGATTTCTCCATCGCCGACGTCCTCGAGTTCGACCGCAACGCCAGGGAGGCGGCCATCCCCTGCGCCCATTTCGTCATCTTCGGAGGCCCGGGGGAAGACGGGAATACCGTGGAGGAGGGCATTGCCAACGCGACCCGCCTTGAAGGATCGGTGATTTTCGCCTTCAGCGGCATCAGGATCATTCCCGGCACCGCCCTGGTGGAGCGGGCCAGGGCCGACGGGGTGCTGGAAGCGGACCGGGATCTGCTCGCGCCGTTCTTCTACTTCTCCCCGGATGTCGACCGGGAATGGATGGAGGCTCGGCTCGAAGAGGCCTGGAAGGGGGATGTGCGCCGGATATTCCCGGCCGCGAGCATGCAGGAGCGGATAGACTTTCTCCACGCCCGCGGTCACGCCGGGCCGCTATGGGACATGCTCTGCAGCGTGGGGGGGAGCAGGTGATGCGGGAAGAAGCCTGCATAGCCATACCCCTGTTCAACCACGGCAAGACCGTGCGGGCGGTGGCGGAGCGGGCGTTTGCCTGCGGGTTCGCCGTGATCGTGGTGGACGACGGCTCCACCGACAACGGCGCGCAAAACCTTGCCGGTCTCGAGCTCACCCTTGTCTCTCATGAAAAAAACCTGGGCAAGGGCGCGGCGATTCTCACCGCGGCAAAAGAGGCGGCGCGGCAGGGCTTTGCCATGATGATCACCGTGGACGCGGACGGCCAGCTCGATCCGGCCGAGGCCGGAAAACTGCTGGACGCGGCCCGCAGGGAAAAGGGGCCGGTCATGGTCATCGGCGCCCGCCGGATGGAGGAGGCGGGCGCGCCGGGTTCGAGCCTGTTCGGCCGGAAGTTCTCCAACTTCTGGGTCCGCCTGGAATGCGGCCTCACCCTGCCGGACACCCAGAGCGGCATGCGCCTCTACCCGGTGGCCGAGCTCCTTTCCCTGCCGGTCAGGAGCCGGAGGTACGGTTTCGAGGTCGAGGTCATCAGCCGGATGGCCTGGGCCGGAATAAGGGTGGTTTCCGTTGATGTCGGGGTGGTGTACCCGCCGGACCGGATCAGTCATTTCCACAGGTTTGTGGACAACATGCGCCTGTCCTTCTGCCACGCCCGCCTGGTGCTGCGGGCCATCTGCCCCTGGCCGCACCAGAGTCTTGCCGCTGCGGATACCGGCGGGAAAACCTGCAGGGACGGCGGAGATGAAAAAAGCCCGGCCGCGGTCTGGCTGCATCCGGCGGCCTTTTTCAGGAAACTGTGCCTGGAGCACACCTCGGCCTGGCAGCTTGCGGCCGCGGCCTGGGTCGGTGTCTTCCTCGGCGCGGTGCCTTTGCTCGCCCTGCACACGGTGGCCATCATTTACGTCACCCATCGGCTGCACCTGAACAAGCTCGCCGCGGTCGGGGCAAGCCAGCTCTGCATGCCGCCGGTGGTGCCGGTGCTCTGCGTCGAGACCGGATACTGGCTGCGCAACGGAACCTTTCTCCTCAAGGCCGACTGGGACACGGTGGTGGGCGAGGCCCATCTGCGCCTTTTTGAATGGCTGCTCGGCTCCCTGATAATCGGTCCGGTGCTGGGCACGGTGGTGGCGTTCGTGTTCTATTCGGTCATCAGGTGGCTCCGGCGGGGCGCGGTGGGGGAGCCTTGCGGATGAGATCAGGAGCTTAGGGGTTTAGGGGCTTAGGGACTTAGGAAAAATATCTGATTCGTAACCTGCCGATACTTTTGCCTTTCACCTCGTAAAAAGGCCGCATCGCGGGCTTTTTACGAGGTGGTCGGAATTCAGGGGATGAAAAAAACAAAGAAAAGGCTCGAGGCTCTGGGCCACGGCATATTTTATTTCTTTCTTCTGCTCGGGGGCCAGCCGCTTGCTTATCTGATGCTTTTCCCCGTGGTTATGGTATATGTCATCGCAAGCCGCAGGATACACCGCCTGGCCTCGCCGTACATCCGCCGCCGCTTTCCGGACGCAGGACCGGCGGCGCGTTTTTTCCACGTCTTCAGGCTGGTCCTCTCGTTCGCCCGGGTGCTGGTGGACCGGGCCTGGCTTGGGCTCAGGCGCAACGCCGCGCTGACCGGCGATTTCGACAACAGCGGCGTCCTGCTCGACGTCCTTAAGGAGGGCCGCGGGCTCGTGCTCGTAACCGCGCATGTGGGCAACTGGCAGACCGCGCTTTCCCACATAGACCTTCTCGAGACCAGGGTCAACTCGCTCATGCACTACGCCGAGGAGGAGGTGGCCAAACATTTTTTCGATCTGAAGGGGGAGAAACCCTCGTTCAACATCATCAGGAACGACGGTTTCATGGGCGGGATGATCGAGGCCTCCGCGGCCCTTTCTCGCGGCGAGGTGGTGATGGTAATGGCCGACCGCTGGGCCGGAGGTCCGGCGGTGGAGGTGGATTTCCTGGGCAGCAGGGCGAGGTTCCCGGCCGCGGCCTACGGGCTTGCCGCGGCCACCGGCGTGCCGGTGGCGGTTCTGCTTGCGGCCAAGACCGGGATGAGGAGCTACAGCCTTCACGTCTGGGATATCTTTCACCCTGAGCGCAACCGGAGCGAGGGGCCGCGGCAGTTCGAGGCGTCCGCGGCCAGGTTTGCCCGGGCCCTCGAGCGGTACGTCGAGCGGTATCCCTATCAGTGGTATAATTTCTTCGATTTCTGGGCCGCAGGCTCTAGGGAAAAGGAACGGTAATGGAAAAACTCAAGGAAGAACTCAAGGAGATAATCATCCGTGACCTCAAGATCCAGGGGGTCGATCCGGCCGACATCGATGACGACGCCCCCCTGTTCGAGGAAGGACTCGGGCTCGACTCCCTCGACGCGGTCGAGCTGGTGGTGCTGATCCAGAAACATTTCGGGGTCCAGATCGAGGACATGGAGGAAGGCCGCGAGGCCTTCGCCTCCATCAACGCCCTGGCCCGTTACGTAAGCGAGCGCCGGCCGGAGTGAATGGAATCTGCGCCATAACCGGCTGCGGCGTGGTCTGCGCCGCGGGCTCCCAGGTAGACGAGGCCTGGGACGGATTCGAGTCCGGCCGGGTGAGATGCGCGCCCGCGCCCGAATGGCTTTTTTCCACCGGGCTCTCATGCCCGGTGTTCGTCTGCCCCCGCGAGGTCCTGCCGGCCGGCTCGGACGGCTGGCTCGCGGACGGCGCCGTGCCCCCGGGCGCAAGCCGCACCGTGCGTCTCGCCTTTGCCGCCGCGGTGCAGGGGCTTGAGCAGGCCGGTATCGCCCCTGACGGGCTGCGGGGCAAAAAGGTCGGCATGGTCCTTGGCACCACGGTTGGCTGCACCTTTCACGACGAGGATTACTTTGTGGCCTGGCGCAGCGGCAAGGAGCCGGATCTCGAACCGGTGCGCAGCTTTCTCGGCAACAACGTGGCCCAGGCCCTGCACCGTCTTTTCGGAACCAGCGGGCCCGCCTTCGTGGTCACCAACGCCTGCGCCTCGGCCACCGACGCCATCGGCATTGCCGCGCAATGGGTCGCCTCCGGCCGGTGCGACATCGCCATCGCCGGCGGCGCGGACGAGCTTTCCCGGGTGGCCTTGAACGGTTTCACCAGCCTGATGCTCACGAGCGACGCGCCCTGCCGCCCCTACGACCGGGACCGGGCCGGGCTCAACCTGGGCGAGGGGGCCGGGGTGCTGGTGCTCGAACCGGAAAAGGGCGCGGGCAGCCGCGCCATCGGCCGGGTGCTCGGTTACGGCTGCGCCGCCGACGCCTGGCACCCGACAGCGCCGCATCCCGAGGGCCGGGGCCTGGCCGCGGCCCTCGGCCAGGCCCTCAAACAGGCTGGAGTCGCCGCGCCGTCGCTCATAAACGGCCATGGCACCGGCACCCGCGCAAACGACCAGGCCGAGACCACCGCCCTTGCCAGTGTGTTTGGCAGCGCCGCCATTCCCCTGATCTCCACCAAGGGGATAACCGGCCACACCCTGGGCGCGGCCGGCGGGGTCGAGGCGGTCTTCACCCTCGAATCCCTGCGCCGCGGCGAGACCTTTGGCAGCGTGGGCTGCCGGACGCCGGACCCGGAGCTTCCCTATGCCCCGCTGCCGGAAGGAGAGCGGGTGCCCTTGCGCTCCAGGACCGGGGTGTCCCAGTCGCTCGCCTTTGGCGGCACCAACTCGGTTCTGGTGATGGAGGCGTTGTGATGCGGCGGGTTGGCGTGGTTGACGCGAAGACCGTGGCTCTTGACTGCAGCGAGCCGGACGAACTCGCCCGCAGCCTGCGCCGGGCCGACGACTTCATCCGCCTCGCGGTTTCGGCTGCCTGGTCCGTGCTCGACGGCGTGGAGCGGGAGCCGCTCCGCACCGGCATATACGTCGGCACCGCCTTCGGCCCGCTCGAGACCAACTTCTCCTCCCTCGCCACCCTGCTCGACGACGGCGAGGGGCAGATATCGCCGACGCTCTTTTCCCATTCCGTCTTCAACGTCGCCGCCGGTTACGTGGCCAGGCTCTTTTCCATCCTCGGCCCGTGCCTGACCATCACCGGTTACGGCTGGCCCTTTGTCGCGGCCCTGACCGAGGCAAGGGAGGCGGTGGCCGCAGGCGTGGTTGACCTGGCCGTGGTCGTGGCCGCCGAGGTCTACAGCGATCTCTTGCGCGACGCCTACTGCCGCGAGTTCGGGGTGGAACACGCGCCCCTTTCCCCCGGAGCCGCGGCATGGCTCCTTTCAGCCGCCGGCGGCGTGGAGCTCGCCGGGGTCGAGGTGGAAGACACACCCTGCCCCCCGGCCCTGTGCCTGACCAGGAGCGACGAAACCTTTTCCGGCCCCGGCCTCGAACCGGTCCGGCAACGCCACCCCATGGCCCATGTCGAGGCCATGACCCGCGCGGTGCTTGCCGTCAAGACCCCGTGCCGCTGGGAGATTTCGGCCTCGTTCGGAAGGGCGGAGATTGTGTTTGGGTGACAGGAGACAGGAAACAGGAGACAGGAGACAGCCGGTGGTGGCGGCCTCTCGGCCGCGGACGTTACATGGGCGCGTTCTGAGCAGCACAAAGTAATTCCTATCGGACCACTTTACCTATTTGGGTCCGATAGGAATTATCATAGGCGGTCTGAAAAGAGCGAAACTCACGCTTCCGGAAGGGCGGGTATGGTGTCGTCCCCGGTGGGTGTAGCCGTTTGTGGGGCAGGGCTGCCGCCCTTGATGAGGGCGATGAGGTCATCGATATGGGTTTTGATGCGGTCGGCCTGGGCGCGGAGTTCCTCGGCCGAGCTCGCCGATTCCTCTGAGCTGGCCGCAGTCGCTTGGGTGACCTTGTCGATTTCGGCCACCGCCTTGTTGACCTGGGAGATGCCGGTGGTTTGCTCGTTCGAGGCGTTGCTGATCTCGGCCAGCATGGTTCCCACCTTGTCGGTATAGGTGGAGATGGCGCTGAAATCTTTTTCCGCGCGGACGCTCAACGCCGATCCCTCGTTGACACGGTCGATGGTTTTTTCTATCAGATTCTTGGTCTCGTTGGCGGCCTCGGCCGAGCGCTGGGCCAGGTTGCGAACCTCGTCGGCAACCACCGCGAATCCGGCCCCGGCCTCGCCGGCCCGGGCCGCCTCCACCGCCGCGTTCAGGGCCAGAAGGTTGGTCTGGAAGGCGATCTCGTCGATGGTCTTGATGATCTTCGAGGTGGCCTCGTTGGCGTTCTTTATCTCCACCATGGCGGTTTTCTGTTCCGTCATGGAGGTGCTGGCCCGCGCGACCACGTCCTTCATCTCCTGCATGAGATCGTTGCACTGGCGGGCGTTGTCGGCGTTGGTCATGGTCATGGCCGCGACCTCCTCCAGGGAGGACGAGGTTTCCTCCAGGGCCGCGGCCTGCTGGGAGGCTCCTTCGGCCTGGCGCATGCTGGCCTCGGTTAGCTCGTTGGCGGCGTTGGTGACCTCGACGGCGGCGTTGTCAAGGGCGTTGGCGGCCCGTTCTACCGGCGTGATGACAAAGAAGCGCAGGCAGAAGAAGATGCCAAGGCATTGGGCGGCAATGGCGATCAGGGTTCCGATGGCAATGGTGATCTCGAGCTGCTTCGAGGTGGCGGCCATGGTTCTGTTGGCGGCGGCGACCAGGGTGGAGATTCTGGCGCCAACCGCTTGGCTCTGGCTGCGGGCCGAGTCGAGCTTGAGGTGTACCTCGATGGTGCCTATGATCTCGCCGTCGGCGGTGATTTCCTTTCTGATCTTCTTGATATTGGCCCCCTTGGCCTTATGTTCCTTGGTCATGGCCGAGCCGTCCGGGGCGTAGAAAACGATGGCGGCTATGTCATTGTCCTTGGCGCCGTTATCGGCCAGGGTTTGCAGGGAGTCGAAATCGAACTCTTGGATAAAGCCGCGGGCGGTGAGGGTCATGAGGTCGGCCAGGGAATCGGCCTTCAAGGTGAGCTGTTGGATCAGGGCCTCTTCCTGGTGTTTCTGTTCGCTGCGGAGGGCGGAGACAAAGGTGTCGGCCAGGGTCTCCTGGGAACGGGCCGCGTTTGTGATGATGACCCCGGCCAGGGCGCTCATGACGATCAGGGTTACGAGGGTGACGATACCGATGAACTTGATGGCGATGCCGGTCTTGCTGGCCATGTCGGTCTCCTGGTTGGATGGCGGTGGCGCCCCGGCCCATTCAGGGCGCCATCACGGGTGGATCACAGCTTGAGATGTATCAGGGCAGGCTGTCGTAGTTGGTGATGTGGCTTGTGTTTTCCCAGTACCGGTATTTGGCCTTGAGACCGGCGCCCTGCGCGACAGAGACCGTTCCCGCCTGCTCGATCACCTTCTGGCCCTCGGGGGAGAGCAGCCAGTCGATAAAGTCCTTGGCCTTGCCGCTGGGTTGTCCCTTTGTGGCCAGATACAGGGGGCGGAAGGTGGGGTAGCTGCCGCTGGCGATGTTGGCGACCGTGGCCTCGTGGCCGTCCACCTTTAGTATCTTGATGGGCTCGCCGGCGCGGACCCGCTTGTTGGCGCTGCTGACCCCGGTGACGCCGATGGCGGCGGGGTCGGATTTGATCTTGTTCTCCAGCGGGCCGGAGCTTTTGACCAGCAGGGCGTCGGCGGCGTAATCCACGTTCGGGTCACCAAAGATGATCTTGCGGGTCATGTAACCGACTCCGGATATCTTGCTTTTTCTGGCCACCACCAGGATTTTCTTGTCCGGACCGCCCAGTTCCTTCCAGTTGGTGATCTTTCCGGTGAGCACGTCCTTCAGCTGCTGGGTGGTGATGGAATCAACAGGGTTCTTGGCGCTGACCACGGGCACCAGGGCGTCCCAGGCGATCACGGTCATGTAGACGTTGCCTTCCTCGGCCGGGAATTGATCCGGCAGGCTGATGCGGCAGGAGCCGCCGAGATCAGCCTTGCCGGCGCCGGCGGCGCGGATACCCTTGGTGGCGCCGCCGCCGGACAGGGCAATGGTGATGCCGGTGGCCTTCTTGTAGGCCTTGGCCGCTTCGAGCATAAAGGCCTTCTTGGTGATACCACAGCCGGTCCACCTGACGACCTCCATTGACAGGCCATGGGTGGCGGTGAGCAGACAGCCGATGGCGGCCAGGGCCAGGATGCGGACGATGGGCAATCTTTTCATGCTGTTCTCTCCTTGGTTTGTATGAGGGTTGGGGTTATTAAATTATATGGGGAGCGGCAAGGGGATGTCGAAAAAAATATTATCCTGTCATGAAAACGTCCCTACTGCCGGAGAGTGGGATATTCATGCGGCAAACGCTGTATTCACTTGATTTGGCCGGACGACCCGATTTTCATTCAAGCCGCCAACGCCTCAACCTGCTGAAATCATGCAGGTTTTGTTTGTGGGGCATGGTATGGCAAGTGCTGTATCCACCTGGTATCCCTGGGTAATATTCACCATGCCCGTACGGTTGCCAGAACCAGGGGCAGATGCTATCCTTTGGCGGGGTCGCGGAAAGCCGCGTGAAGCGGGTTCTCTGCGATCCCGATAGAGGGCAAAAAGCAAAGGGCAAAAATAACGGCAAGAGGCTTCTGCGACGCCATCAGCCTTTGGTTGAAAAAAGATGAAAAGGTTCTTTCTGTTTGTCTTCCTGCTCACCGTGATGCTTCTGCCGGGTGGCAGGCCGGCCGCGGCCAAGGGGCTGCCGCCGGAGAACCTGCCGCTTCTCGACATGGTGGGCCGGACCTACTGCCTGGGCACCAATCTCCACGCGGACCTGAACTTTGGCAAGATATCCTCGGTCAACTACCAGAAGGGGACGCTGATTCCCTGGGGCCGGAGGTTCAGGGTGGAGCGGGTGCTGCGCAACCGGATGATGATTCTGGACCTCAAGACCGGCAGAACCTACAAGTACGAGTTCCACCGCAACACCAGGAGCGCCACCAGCCTGAAGAAACACCTGGCCCGGGTCTTTCTGGACGAAAGCGAATGCGACCGGCTCGCCGCCAGGGTGGAAAGGATGTCCGACGTGGACAAGGACGGCATATACCAGGGCCGCGTTCTGCCCGGAATGAGCCGCGAGGGGGTCATCATTGCCATTGGCTGGCCGCCCGAGTTCGCCAACCGCGGGGATGTCATGAAGCTGCGGAGCTGGTATTACTGGGTGGGACGGTTCGACAAGATGGAGGTCCTATTCGACCGCCGCGGCCGGGTGGCAATTGTGCGGGACTGATCTTTTCGGTGCCTGTGCCGCTGATTCAACTCTGACGGCCTTGTAAAAACGAGGCCGTCAAGCGCCGCAGGATGCCGTTTTTACGAGTCCATCAATTCTGGAGGGTTTGCAAGTGCTGAACAGATTTTTTTTCCTGTTGCTGTCCGTATTCCTTTGTGGGGGATGGCTGCTTGACGCCGGCCCGGCCGTAGCCGCCGGGGACCGGATAACCGTCGAGGCCGAGGCCTACGGCTCATCCCGCAGCGACGCCCTGCTCAAGGCCAAGCGCGAGGCGGTGAGCCAGGGAATAGGCACGGTGCTGGTCTCCGAGACTGAAATAAAGAATTTCATCCTCCAGAAGGACCGGGTATTGACCCGGACCATCGGCTCGGTCCTCAACTACAAGGTTCTCGAGGCAAAGAAGGAAGACGACGGAACCTACTTCATCAAGATCCGGGCCACGGTCTCCACCGCCAGCATCCGGCAGGATCTCGCCGCCCTCAAGATCCTCCTGGAATCGATGGACAAGCCCAGGATGATGGTGCTCGTGAAGGAAAAGGACGGCCGCAACGCCGAGACCGCCATCCTCGACTACCTTTCGGAAAAGGGTTTCGAGCTGGTTGACGCGGCCGCGGCCGCGGCCCTCATGAACAAGGACGACGCCCTGCTCGACCGCGCGGTCAAGGGTGATCCGGTGGCGGCGGCAAGGATCGGGGCGGCCAACGGGGCCGAGTACGTCCTGGTGGGCTCGGTCGCAAAGAGCGTGGGGGAGAAGAACGGCATGCTCGCCGACGTGGGCATGGTTTCGGGCCAGGCCACCATCTCGGCCCGGGTGATAAACTGCTCCACCGCCCGGGTTGTGGCCTCCAAGAACGCCCGCGCCGCCGCGGCCCACATCTCGGCGGAGACCGCCATGAACACCGCCGCGGCCAAGGCGGCCCGCCAGCTCATGGACCGCAAGCTGTTCGAGAAGATCGTCGCCTCCTTCCAGGATACGGTCAACAACGGCGCGGTGCTCGAGGTCGAGGTGCGCGGCGTGCCCGACTACCGTACCCAGAAGGCGGTGAGAAAGGCCCTCGACGTCGAGGGCGTGGCCTCGCTGGCCAAGCGTTCCTTCAGCGGCGGCACCCTGAAACTGTCGGTTACCTTCCGCGGCAATGCCGACTCCTTTGCCGACAAGGTGGACGGCCGCGCCGTGAAGGGAAAGAAACTGGTGGTCACCGATGTCACCGGCAACCGTCTGTCCATAAACCTCAAATGACACACTCTGGGAGCAATGACGATGCGTAGATTTCTCGGGATTTTCGTTCTGCTGGCGGTCTTCGGCCTGTTGCTGGCCCCGGCCCCGGTCCGGGCCGACTTCAAGAAGACCAAGATCGCGGTCCTCGACTTCCAGATGCAGGGTGAGGGCTACGAGACCAAGGACATGGGCGCGATCGTGGCCGAGTGGTTCATCACCGCCCTGGTCAAGACCGGGCGTTTCGACGTTATCGAACGGGCGCTTCTGAAAAAGATCCTCGAGGAGCAGAAACTGGCCATGAGCGGGGTGGTGGATCCGGGCAGCGCAAGCCAGGTGGGCAAGCTCCTTGGCGTGAAGACCATCATCTCCGGCTCGGTGATGCGGCTCGAGAGCATTGTCGAGGTCAACGCCAGGATCATCGACGTGGAGAGCGGCTCCATCATCGCGGCCGAGAATGTCCGTTCCACCAGTTCGTCCAGCCTCCAGGATCTAATCAACCGCATGGCGTCCAAGATCATCAAGAATTTTCCCCTGGAAGGCTACGTGGTCAACCGCGCCGACGGCCGGGTCAGCATAGACCTGGGCCGGCTCGCCGGGGTCAGGGACGGAATGGAGTTCATCGTCTACAAGGAGGGCAAGGTCATCCGCCATCCCAAGACCGGCGAGGTCCTTGATGTCGAGAAAATCGAGACCGGGCGGATAAAGATCGTCTCCATCAGCGACAAGATAGCTCAAGGCAAGATCGTCAAGGAGAAGGGCAAGAACGCCATCGCCTACGGCCAGATGGTGAAAAGTGTGGCCGGCAAGCTCAAACCGGTGGAGGCGGCGCCGGTTTATGCCGGGGCGCCCGCGGTGGTGCAGGCCTACGGCGGTCCGGTGCGCAGGCTGCCGCCGAGCAAGGCCCAGCTTGCTGCCCAGGTGATGCGCAAGCTCAATTCCAAGTCGATTCTCGACAAGCGCTGGGCCGCGAAGAAGATAATCCGTTCCGGCCTCTTCAAGCCGGCCATCCTCGACGCGGTGGAGCGCGAGCTGCTCAAGGGATACAGGGACAAGCCCAGGAACCGCAACCACGTGGACGCCATGGCCTGGCTGGTCAAGGCCCTGGGCGCGTCCGCCAATCCCAAGTACAAGGAGACCCTGAAAAAGGTGGCCCGCAAGGCTGGCAACCGCAAGCTCAGGGGGTATGCGAAAAAGGCGCTGCAGAGTTTCTAGGGCTGCGGCATTTTTCTGTTGACCGTTGCCGGTTCCTGCCCGGAACCGGCAAATTGGGGGCAGACGCATAACCCGTTGAAAAACTACCGCGCTCGTTACGTTTTTCAACGGGATGACAACAGACAGCAGACATACCGCCTGGCCCACGCGCTTTGGGGATACGGGCGGTGCTGCGGCGGAATCGCATCTTGTGTTGCGGTTCCGTCAATTTTTTGTGGAGCATGGCATGGCGGAGGAAACAAGAACCGTTCTCGTTACCGGGGCCAGCCGCGGCATAGGCGCGGAGATTTCCAGAAGGCTGGCTGCGGCAGGATACGATATCTGGCTCAACTACGCTTCCTCTGACGAGGCCGCGGCCCGGGTGGCGGAGGATGTCCGGAATCTGGGAAGGCAGTGCCGGCTGCTGAAGTTCGACGTGGCCGATTCCGCCGCAGTGCGCGATACCCTGACCCCGCTTTTGGATGAGGAGGTTCCCTGGGGCCTGGTCCACAACGCCGGCATCACCCGCGACGGGCTCATGGCCATGATGAGCGGGGACGACTGGCGGCGGGTTCTGGCCGTGCATCTTGACGGCTTTTTCTTCGTCACCCGCGAGGTGGTCCGGGCCATGCTCGGCGCACGCCAGGGCCGCATCGTTGCGGTGGCCTCGGTTTCGGGCGAGTGCGGCCAGGCCGGACAGACCAATTACGCCGCAGCCAAGGGCGGGATGATCGCCGCGGCCAAGAGCCTTGCCCGCGAGGTGGCCCGGCGCAACATCCTGGTCAACGTGGTCTCGCCCGGCCTCATCGACACCGAAATGATAGAGGGGCTGCCGCTTGCCGAGATGCTCAAGGGCGTTCCCCTCGGCCGGGTGGGGAGCACCGGGGAGGTTGCCTCCGTGGTCGAGTTCCTCATGGGAGAGGGCGCGGGCTACATCACCGGCCAGGTGATCGGCGTCAACGGCGGCCTCTACATGTGACCGCGCTCATGAACGCGCCCGCGCTTCCCATAGCCGCCGTCGAGCTGGTGCCCCACCGGCCGCCCATGCTTCTTGTCGATTTCCTGCTCGCCCGCGACCGCGACGCCGACACCGGCGCGGGCAGCGCCCGTCTTCCCACCGGCGGCATATTCGTGACCGGCGGCGCTGTCCTGCCCGAGTACTTCATCGAGGTCGCGGCCCAGACCATGGCCGCGGTCAGCGGCTACGACGCCCTCTGTGACCGCAAGCCCGCGGCCGGGGGGTATCTCGTGGGCATAGACCGGGTCTTGTGGCTCGGCTGCGGCGAGCCTGGCGCCGAGATCCGGATCGAGATCGCAAGGGAGATGAAGGTCGGGCCCATCTCCCTGATATCGTTTGAGATAATCTCCACGTCCGGTGGCATGCTGGCCGAGGGAACCCTCAGGACATGGGAGGGGGAATGAATGACGCAGCCGTGAGCGCTTGTTACGGGGGCGCGGTCAATGAATAGACTTGATCGTGTACTCGTGGCGGCTTTGATCCTGACGTTGGCGCGGGTTCCGGCCGGCGCCGCCGATCTCGCCGGTTTTCTCGCCCGGGTCAGGCGGTCCGCGGCCGCAACCGCTTCATTCACCTGTGATTTCCGGCAGGAGAGACGGCTGGCCATGTTCAGCTCGCCGGTGGTGTTCCGCGGCGAACTCACCGTGGCAAGGCCGCGTAAACTCGCCTGGGTGGTGGAGGAACCGGTGCCGTCGCGCCTGGTCTTCGACGGCGGCCGCGGTTTCCGTTGCACCGGCGGCCGCATCCACCGTTTCGACCTCTCATCCGATCCGGTCATGGCCCAGGTCACCCGGCGGCTGTGGGGTTTTGTCAACGGTTCCTTTGCCGAGCTTCCCGCGGACTGGAAGGTCTCGCTCTCTGCGGATGACACGGTGAGCATCACGCCCCCGGCCGGGGGGATGTTTTCCGGGATCGAGGTGGCGTTCGATTCCGGGACCATGCGGCCGCGCCGAATAAAACTTTCCCAGAAAAACGGCGATCTGACCCTGATAACCCTTTCAAATTACCGGGCCGCTTCAATGTCCGCGTTCGCCGGGTGCGGGGGCGGGCGGTGAGACGGCTGTTTCCCTGGATATTCGCCCTTGCCTGTGCTGCGGCCTCTCTTTTTTTCTGGCCTGCCGGCGCGCTCTACGAGGACGCTTCCGATCTCCTGCCTGCAGGTCCGGGGCGCGACGGCCTGAATCTCCTCGCCGATGCCGGCATGCTCGACCGGGTGATGATAACCGTGAGCGCGAAAGACCCTGCCGCGCTCGCCGCCGCCATCGACGCCTGCGGCAGCGGGCTTGAAAAAAGCGGACTTTTCTCGAGCGTTCTCTGCCGCCTGGGTGGCGACGGGGCCGGGCTTGCGGAACTGGTGGCGGAGAACCTGCCATACCTTTTGGAAGAAGAGGACTACCGGCGGATGGCCCGGCTCATTGAGCCTGCGGCCCTCGACCGGCAACTGGCCCGGCTTTTTCTCTTCCTCAACTCGCCCGAGGGTTTTGCCGCCTCCGCCATTGCGGCCCGGGATCCGCTGGGGCTGACTCCCGCCGTCCTGGCCCGTTACGCCGGCCTTGGCGCCGGGATGGACATGGTGGTGGAAGGCGGCCGCATGCTCAGCCGTGACCGTACCCGCGGACTCGTGATCGCGGAAAGCCGCTACGGGCTGACCGATTCCGCCAACGTGGCAGAGGTTGCCGGAGCGCTTGAGAAGGTAAGAAAAAGACTTGGCCGCATGGGCGCGGAGATGACGGTCACCGGCCCGCTGCCCCACACCCTGGCCAACCGGGCCGCGGTGCGGCGCGACCTCGCCCTGCTCCTGCCGCTTGCGAGCGCGGCCCTGATTGCGCTGCTTCTGGCCGGGTGCTCTTCCATCGCCGGGCCGCTGCTTTTTTTCATTCCGGCCCTTGCCGCCCCACCCGCGGTGGTGTTTGCGGCCCTGATCAACGGCCGCCTGAGCGCCATTGCCGCAGGCTTCGGCATCGTTCTTCTCGGCATTGGCGTCGATTTCGCGGTTCATCTCTTTTTTGCCCGCAGGGACGGAGCCGTTGCCGCGGTGGCAAGGCCGATGACCGCAGCGGCAGCCACCACCCTCGGCTGTTTCGCCATCCTCCTCCTTTCCACCATCCCGGTGCACCGGCAGATGGGAACCCTGGCCCTGGCCGGGCTTTCCTGGTGCCTGCTGCTCTCCTTGGTTCTCGTTCCAACCCTGGCAAGGGAAAGGCCTTCCCTCGCCGGCGGCCTGGAGCTGCCCCGGCAGCAGCGGCGGGGCGGAGCGCCGGCGTTGCTGGTATGGCTTTTTCTCCTCGTGGCCGCGGCCGTGGCCTGGCCGGGCTTGCGTTTCAGCGGCGATCTGCGGCAGATGGACGCGAGCGGCCGTCAGGTGCGGGAGAAGGAGGCGGAGTTCGCCCGGATATGGGGGACCTCCCCGGCCGGAGAGGCCGTTGTCGGCGCGTATGGAAAGGATCTCGCCGCCGCCCTTGACGCGGGCGACCGGGCCGCGGCCCTGCTCAGGAAGCGGGGGGCCGCGTTCCGCTCCCTTTCCCTGATCGTGCCCGGTCCTGAACTGTGCGCCAGGCGGCTTGCCCGCTGGCGCCGTTTCTGGGCCGGACCGGGCCGGGGATTTGCCGCAAGGCTCGAGCGGGCAGGGGAGAAAAACGGTTTTTCCCGCGGCGCCTTTGCCCCGTTTCTCGCCGCCGTTTCCTCGCCGGCCCCGTTCGCCCGCGGGCGGATGCTTGCGGCCCTGCCTGCGGCCATGCGCGCTTTTTTCATCCGTGATCCCGGTTCCGGGACAATGGTGGTG
>JALWTY010000150.1 GCA_026993265.1 Desulfobacterales bacterium | reverse complement strand
GGTGTTCACCCTCGCGCTCGACGATGACGATGCCGTTCTTTATCCGGTAACGCAGGTTTTTGGCCTCGAGCACGAGGGTGAACACCTGGTCGAGGGGAACCTCGTCCAGATCCAGGCTGGTCTTGCCGCTGACCTTGTCGGATACGAAGACGTTTACGTCCGCCTCGCGGCCCAGGGCGACAAGCAGGGTGGCGAGCGGAAAATCCCGGCCGTGGATGCTTATTTTCTTTGCCGCCATCCTTGCAAGCGGTCCTGCGGTTGCTCCTGGCTTCTCCGCCGCCCGCAGCGGCGAGGCGGAAATCATCACCAGAACCACGGCGGCCGCGACTATGACTCGCTTCATCTCCTTCCCTCTTTTATGGTCTCCACTCTCAACACCGGCTCAGGCAGTTTCAGGTTTCTCGTTATCCTGCCGCGCCTCAGGGAAACCATGTTGCGTGTGATCGCGGTTATCCGGTATCCCGCGATTTTTTCTCCGGTTTCGAGGATCCTGCCGTTTATCAGGGCAAGCGGCCGGGTGGCGCTGTGGATTATCCCCTCGAGCCTTACCCCGGCGAGCGGGTCCGCAGCCTTTTCCCGTTCGATGGCGGTGAACCTTTTTTCCTGCCGCGGCGGCCAGTTGAAGGGATCGCGCCCGGTTGCGGCCGTGAACGGCACCGGCGGCAGCAGTTCTTCCCGGATGACTGCGGTTTTCATGGGGGCCTTTCCCCAGGCCGGAGCCGCAACCGTGAGCGCGGCCGCGGCCAGGAGCGTCTGCCGTCTCATCCCTTCTCCCCCCTGTCTGCAAGTTCGCGTCTGGTGATGGTGAGGCTGAAGTTCACCATCCCTTTGGGGGTGCGGCCCAGGGACATGGCCTCGATACCGCCCACCTCTGGCCTGGTCTCGAGAAAGGCCAGGTAGGCGATGAGTTCCCTGAATGGCGCGGTCCCGTTCAGGCGGACCGGGTGCAGGAGGAACGGTCCGTCGCTGCGCGCCTCGGCCCGGCTCATTCCCGACAGGCTGCGGTCGAACCTGAACGGTGCGGCCGGTCCTGTGGTGAAGATGACCCGGTTGAAGGCAGCGGTGTCGCCGCAGGCGCGCCAGTGTCGCCTGCGATAGCCGAGTTCGGTCTCAAGTTTTCTTATATCCTCTTCGGCCGCCGTCTTTCTTCTCTGCATCTGTTCGAGAAGGACGGCGGCTTGCCTGCTTGCGGCCAGGGCGCTGGCCTCGGCCTCGGCCTCGCTGATTTCGGCCGCGAGCCGTTCGAGTTTTTTTTCCATAGGCATGATGATGAACTGCCGTGCGGCGTGAAAGGCCAGAAGGGCTGCGGCCACGGTGAAGATCATGAGGCGGAAGGCGGCCCGCACATCCCGGTCGTTGCGGACGAGGAAAATGACATCCCTGCTTCTGGCGGCGAAATCTTTTATCCTGGCGTTCGGCGCCATGTTTCACTCTCCTCCGGTTTCCGTTGACCTGGCCTTGATCCGGCATGTCAGCCTGAAGTCGAGTGGCGCGGCATCCCGTTCGCCGCGGCGCACCTCTTCGAGGGCAAGGCCGCTGATCCGTTCGAGCCGCCGCAGTCTCTCGGCGAAAACCTCCACCGCGTCGTGATCCACGGCCCGGCCTTGTATTTCAACCATGTTGCCGCTGAATTCGATTCTATCACAGCGGACCCGGCCGGGCAGGATACGGCTTATGGCCAGGAGCCAGCGGGAATAGCGCTTTTTGGTCTGCTCCGCCTTCCGTAACAGCGCCGCCTCTTTCTCCAGCTCCTGCCTGCGGTCTGAGAGTTTTTTCAGCTCCCGGGCGAGCCTCGTCCGGGAGCTTGCAAGAACGCGGGCGGCCTCGGCCCGTTGCGCAAGGGTCGCGAGCTTGGCGCGGTCGGCCTCGATCCTGCGGGACAGATGGAAGTAGTCGACGGCGAGGAACAGCGCGAGCGTCAGGGCCAGAGCCGTGGCCAGAAGCGGCGGTATATGCTTGAGTCTTTGCCCCAGGGTGGCTTCCGGGAGCACGTTGATACGTTCCAGATCGGTTTCGTCTCCGGCCGCGGCTCCGGCGGCCAGGCCGTTTATCAGCCTGCTTCCGCCGCCTTCCCCGGGCAGTTCTATGACTGCGGCGTCCATTTCCCCGTACCGGGATATGCTGCGGGCGAGAGGTTCGATGAAACCGCCGTCGCCGGCGAGGATGACCCTGACCGTGGGGGCGCCCTTCATGATGGAGGCGTAATAGTCCCGTCCCCGGATGATCTCCAGGTTTACCTGCTCGAAGTATTCCCGCCAGGGAGCGCAACTGACCGCGGGTTCTTCCGCGGGAGGGGTATGCTCCTGCTCTGGCGTGTAAAGGGCAAAGGCGGAAAGGATGTCGTCGTTGTTGTTGAACGGGATATCGCCTGCGCTGTTGACGCATCCCTCATCGAACGGCGCGGCCGGGACCGGCAGTTTCAGCTCGCGCACCAGCCGCAGCTTGCCGTTTTCATAAAAACCCTGGACGATGAAGTTGTCGTGGACGATCAAGGCGAGGATCGAGTCCTTCTCCGGCAGGAGAGACACCATCCCGGCATAGGCGAAAAGGGAAAAGATGTCCGGTTCGATGCGGGCAAGGGAAACCCTGGTGTCGGAAAGGGCCTGTTTCAGGCCGTTTTCGAGCATTGCCGGAAGCAGGAAGACCGAAACCCTGGCCGAGTCCTTCTGTTTTCTGACGATCTGCCAGTCGAAGACGAAATCGCCGAGGGGACGGGAGAGGATCTTGCCCAGATGATATGGCAGAACCTTGCCGATCGCCTCGCGGCTTGTGAGGGGCAGGTCTATGGTGGCGGTCTCAAAGGCGAAGAGCGGCAGGCAGACGCGGAGATGGCCGCGCCTGCCGGCCAGGGCCTCGCCCAGACCGGCAAAGGTGGCCGGGGCCGTGGGCGGACCGGGGAAGGCCGCCAGCGTCTCCAGCTCGGGCGCGCCGCCCGGACGGGGGACAACGCGGAACAACTGCGCCTCTGTTGACCCGGCGGCAAGGGCGAATATCTGTCTGCCGAGGGCCGCCATTCAGTTCCTCCCTTTCACCACCCGGATCCTGAGCGGCAGCCGGTCGATACCCAGACCGTGTTTTTCAAGAATGGCTAGGTTCTTTTTCAGGGCCGGGTGCTCGGGCGCAAGTTTTTTTGCCTGGCGGAACTTTTCCGCAGCCGGCGCGAAAAGACCGAGCTCTGCCAGGGCCACTCCCGTGTTTATCAGAGGCTCCGGGGCCTGTTTGGCTTTTCTGGCCGCCGCATCGAAGAGGATCACCGCTTGCCAGTATTTTTTTTCCGCAAGCAGGCGGCAGCCTTCCGCGTTCAGTTCCGCGGCTCTGCCGGACAGGGCCGGTTTCCTTCCGGCCGGGGAAGACGTTCCCGTGGCCGGGGCAGCCGCCCCGGTGACAGTGGATTCTGCCAGGATGTGAGGGCTGTGCCTGTATCTCCCGAGGTTGACCGCGACCGCGGCCGCGGCGAGGATTGCGGCCACGATCCACAGCGCAATCAGCCGTCCGCGCCGGCCGGTCTGTGGCGGCGTTCGCGTTTCACCAGCGGCCGCGAGCCCGGTTTCCCGCTCCCTGATCTTTTCCAGGGTCTCAAAAAGCCTGCTCACCTGCCTCTCCCGTCCGGTCACCACTGCGACGGCCGCCGGTCGCCGGAATCCACGTTGTCGGTCAGGGGGCGGTCATCATTGACAAAGAACACCGCCGGCACAGCCCTGCCGTTGGTGTCTCGTTCGTTGCCGGGATAGTAGGCCCAGCAGGTGGCTTCGTTCGCCTTTCTTATCCCGGTCCGGACATCGGCCGCGGTCCTGGCCGTCACCCCGGAAGGGTTGGCTGACATGCCCGGGGTCATGTCCGGCAGATTGCATGGCGGCAGGGCCCGGTTCTGTTCGGTGGAATAGCTGTCTGAACGGACGATGCGCAGATGTTTGAGGCTTTCAGGCCGGGTGGACAGCCGCAGTTCGTTGAACTGGAGTTCCTCCAGGGTGGGCCAGTCGGGGTTGTCGCCGTCCGGGCCGGTGTTCTTGCCCGAGGCCATGATCTTTGCGTGGGCAAGCTCGATGCCGGCGCGGATGGCGGCCAGCTTGCCCTTGGTCACCGCGATCTTTGCCTCTTTCTGGAGATCGAGATAATAGGGGATCGCCACTGCGGCGAGAAGGCCGAGGATGATGATGACGATCAACAGTTCTATAAGGGTAAAGCCCTGATTTTTCGCGGTTTTCATTTTTCTCCCCCTGCCGCGTTCGTTGGCGTTTGTGGTGGCTCTTGTATTTTAGTTGAGATTTCAATGAGATGGCAAGAAAGACGGCGGATTTTAGAGAATATATTTCACCCGTATGGTCCGGACGATCTTTCCTGTTGCGCCGCGGGCCTCAAGTGAGGAGGGTGCTCCCTTGCCTGCGAAGTTGTCGCTTGTGATGCTGCCCTGGACGTTCTGGATGACCGGGGCGGTGAAGGAGCCGCCTCCGCCGTCATGGGTCAGGATGCGCAGCCGGGCGGTGGAGTTGGCGGTGTAAAGGGCCTGGGCCCACAGCCAGGTCTCGCTTGCGTCGATGCTGGTGGACTGCAGGTGCCTTGCCGCAAGCAGGCCGAACATACCCATGAACACGATCACGAACACCGCGGCCACCAGGCCGAAACCCTTGTCAGAAGACAGAAGACAGAAGCCAGAGGACAGACGCGGACTTCGGCTTGGCCGTGCGCCGGGCAGGGCCTTGGCTCCGGCCATCTCCGGCGGCCGCCAGACGGGCAACCGCCACGGCGTTGCCAGTGGCGGTTTTGCTTCCTGGAGACACGCAAGACGAGGATCTCGTCCGGCTTTTACGCCAGGCTCTGACGGTGGCAATAAGGGCCGGCGGCCGCCGGAGCGCGCCACTGGCAACGCCGGAACCCGGCGCACGGCCTTCCCTGAGCTGCCTCTGTCTTCTGTCTTCTGTCTTCTGTCTTCTGGATCACGGTACATTGTTTATATGCACCTCCTTGTGGAATTCCAGGGTCTCGCCGTCCCGGCTCAGGGTGAAGCGCATGGATACCGTGGCGCTCCTGGTCAG
>JALWTY010000149.1 GCA_026993265.1 Desulfobacterales bacterium | reverse complement strand
CCCTTCCGCTTTTCCCTGCCCTTCTGCCGCAGCCGGAGCGACGCAGGAGCGGCCGGAAAAAGCGCCGCAACTGTTTGAGTCCCCGCGGAACGCGGGGGCAAGTTTTGCGGCGCCCGGCCGCGACAAGGAGCGGAGGGAACCCCGCCGCAAGGCGGGGCAAGGCGGTCGGGCTGCCCTTTCTTTTGCCTACTTTTCTTTGGGCACGCAAAGAAAAGTAGGGCCCGCCGCAGGCGAAAACAGACGTCTGCCGTGGATGATAAAGTCAAAATCCTGCTTTGGGTTTTCATTGAGAAAAAAATGGGGAGATCCCAGTCATGAACATCTTGATAGTTGACGACGACCGGCGGCAGCGGGAACTGCTCGAGGAGATCTTCACCGAGGCGGGCCTTCACGCCACCGCCTGCGCCGACGGCGGCGAGGCCCTGATCGCCCTGGAGCAGCAGCGTTTCGACACCGTGATAACCGATCTCAAGATGCCGCAGATAGGTGGGGTCGAGGTCCTTCAGGCCTGCCGCCGCCAGGACCCGGAGCTGCCGGTGATCATCATCACCGGCCACGGCACCGTGGCGTCGGCCATCGAGGCGATGAAGATCGGCGCTTACGACTACATCCAGAAACCCTTTGACCCGGACGAACTCGTCCTCGTGGTGAACAAGGCCCTGGAGCATTACCGCCTGGTCTGCAAGAACCGCGAGCTCACCGCCGCCATCGTCACCCTTGGGAAAAACGACCTCATCGGCGAAAGTCGGCCCATGCGCGCGGTCAGGGAGATGATCGCCCGGGTGGCGCCGCTGGATGTCCCGGTGTTGATAAGCGGCGAGACCGGCACCGGCAAGGAGATGGTCGCCCGCCTCATCCACCGGGCCTCCAAGAGGAGCGGAGAGGCTTTTGTCGCGGTCAACTGCGGCGCCCTGAACGACTCCCTGCTCGAAAGCGAGCTCTTTGGCCACGAGAAGGGGGCCTTCACCGGGGCCGAACGCCAGAAGAAGGGGCTTTTCGAGCTCGCCTCCGGCGGCACCCTGTTTCTGGACGAGGTCAACTCCATGAGCGAGGCCCTTCAGGTCAAGCTGCTCCGGGTGCTCGAGGAAAAGCGTTTCATGCGGGTGGGCGGCGACCGGGAGATCGGCTGCGATGTCCGGGTGCTGAGCGCCAGCAACGCTGATCTCGCCCGCGAGATAGAAAAAAAACGTTTCCGCAGCGACCTCTACTACCGCCTCAACGTGATGAACATCACCCTGCCGCCGCTGCGTGACCGCCGCGACGACATCCCCGAGCTCGCCGTGTTTTTCTTGAAAAAACTCGCCACCAGGTACGGCAAGGAGGTCCGGGCCATCAGCCACGAGGCCATGGCCGTACTCATGGCCCACTCCTGGCCCGGCAACGTCCGCGAGCTCGAGAACTGCGTCAGCCGGGCCCTGATCATGGAGACCGGCGACACCCTGCGGGCCCGGTCCCTGCCGCCCGACGTTCTCGCCGCGGGCGGCGGCGTCACCCGGGACGCGGGCCTGCCGGTGATGCCCCTGGCCGAGGTGGAGAAACTGATGATCAAACGGGCCCTGGCCGAGACCGGAGGCAATAAGGGCCGGGCCGCCCGCCTCCTCGGCATCGACGCCTCCACCCTCTGGCGCAAGATGAAGAGGGTGTCAGAAGACAGAAACCAGAGGACAGAAGACAGTAATCGGTAGGTTACGGATCAGATGTTTTGTGCTTTCGCTGCTGTTCCGGGTGGTTACGAGGCCGTCAGGGCATGAATATGAAAAAAAATCCTTGTTCATCCGTGGTTCTTGCGGGGGCTCCTGCTCGTCTTGCATTCTTCAAGGGTATTGCATTCTGCAATAAAGATTCTTTGCCACCCGGCTGCTTTCCTTTGGCCATCATCTTGATATAAAAGCGTTTTTTCTCCTCAAAGCCCCTGGCACGCGGCTTGCTGTACCACATGGTGGTAGCGCGGCGGGTGGCCGCCGTTGTCCTGAAAACCAAACAGGCATTTGAGGAGAAAGAGTATGCTGAGAGCGAAAAAGATCAGGCTCATGGCCCTGGCGGCCCTTTGCGCCGTCTTTACCGCGGCCCCGGCCCTGGCCGGGATACTGGTCACCCCGGGGTGGCTTGCGGCCCACGCCAACGACCCGGACCTGGTCATCGTTGACGTGCAGAACAAGCCGCAGAGCTATGCCAGGGGGCACATCCCCGGGGCGGTGCGGGTGGTGCGGCACGTGGACCTCGAAGACCCCTACCGCTATCCCACCAACAAGTACCCCGGCCGGGAGCAGTTCGTCGCCCTGATGAAGCGGCTCGGCATCGGCAACCACACCACGGTGGTGGCCTACGACGACCACCACGACATCTTTGCCAGCCGTTTCTTCTTTGTCATGGAGCTCTACGGCCACGACACCGCCCGGCTCAAGCTCCTCGACGGCGGGATCAAGGCCTGGCTCGCCTCCGGCCGCAAGCTCTCCACCGCCGCGGCCCGGCCGGAAAATCCCCCGGCCTACACCACCAGCGGCCCAAACCTCAACCTCGTCGTCTCCTGGCAGCGGGTCTTCCGTGACGTGGTCCAGAAGCAGGACCCGCGGGTGGTCCTCCACGACGCCCGGCCCCTGCCGGAATTCGACGGCTCCAAGGTCCGGGCCATCCGCGGCGGTCACATCCCCGGCGCCATCCACCTGACCGGCTCCGACGCGGCCAACAATAAGGACCAGACCTTCAAGGCGGCCCAGGATATCCGCGCCGCCTTTGTCAGGGCCGGGATCACCCCGGACAAGACCGTGTACACCTATTGCCACAGCTCCGACCGCGCCGCCCACGCCTACGTGGTCCTGAAACACCTCCTCGGCTATCCCGATGTCAGGATCTACGAAGGGGCCTGGAAGGAATGGGGCAGCCTCACCGCCCTGCCGGCCGCGGCGGAAAACTACCAGTGACAGGAAACAGGAGACAGGGGACAGGGGACAGCCGGCGGATGCGGCCTTCGGCCGCGGTCGTTTTCATGGCTCATGCCCTGAATCACCAAACGCCCAAGCCCCTGAACCAAACCGGCTCTTGCCATACGATCGTCCACGGCATTCCTTTGTGCTGTGGTTTAAGATACAAGGAGACAGAAATAAGGGGACAGTTGCCGGCAGGTCACGAATCAGATGGTTCGTGACCTGCCGGCTCGTTTCAGGTTATTACGAGAAATGGGATAAGCAGACGCACGAAGACAGGAGGAATCCATGGGAGCAAAAAAGACAACAGCGGTTATGGCGGTTGTCCTCAGCCTTTTTGCCGGGGTGTTTTTTCATCCGGCAACGGCGCGGTCCGAGGGCAATGTCGGCCAGGCCTGGTATGACGCCGGCTTTGACGAGTTCGACGCCAGCCACTGGCTGGCCGGAGGTTTCGATTTGGAAGAGGCCAAGGCCTGGCGGACCGCGGGTTTTGGCGCAAGCAGCGCCGAACCCTGGCACCGGCGCCATTTCACCCCGGAGGCGGCGGTGAAGTGGCGGGCCGCGGGGATGAAGAAGGCTAAATACGCCCGCAAGCTCGCCAAAAAGGGCGTAAGCCCGGAGGAGTACCAGGCCTGGGCCGCCAGGGGCCACAAAAAGGCAAAGGAGATCCTCGCCTTGAAGGCCCGGGGCCTGACCCCGGAATCGGCCCCGGCCCGCTGAGAGCCATGGCGGAACCGGCGGAATTGCTGCGCAACATTCCCGCCATGAAGATCAGGCAAAGGGGATGACCATGAAATATATCCCCAGCCCGGCGATGACGATTGCCGCGAGCTTGCGCATGACCGTGACCAGTCTCTGCCCGTTTCTGCTGTGGAGGAGTTCCATGGTCCGGGCCGAGAACATGCCGCAGAGGATGAGGGGCAGGCAGTGGCCGCTGGCGAAGAGGAGGAGCATCAGCACCCCGGTCAGCACCTGTTTCTGGACCGTGATCAGGGCGAGGATCGGGGCGATGAAACCGAAGGTGCAGGCCCCGGAGAGAAAGCCGTAGCCAAGGCCCAGCACAAAGGCGCCGGTGCCGCCCTGAAGGCGGAAACGCTCCATGGCGGCTCCCGTGGCCGAACAGCGGGCCGGACGCCACAGGGTCCAGGCGATGTAGAGGAGGAGGATTCCCACCGCCGCCTGCCAGAAGGGGCCGACGTCGCCGAGCATCCGCCCGGCCGCGGCGCAGACCAGCCCCACCACCATGATAGTGATAAAAATCCCGGCCGCGAAGAGTACCGCGTAGCCGGCCGCCTTTTTCGGCGGCGGGATGATCCTCTGCCCGGCCACGTAGGCGATGAAGAGCGGAATCGAGGCCAGGTGGCAGGGGGAGAGCAGCACCGCCACCATCCCCCAGAGGAAGGCCGCGGGCAGGGCCACCGCCGGGGTGGCGGTGAGCCAGGTGTTGATGGCGACGAGCAGGTTCTCCATCACTTTCCGGCCAGGACCCGGTCGAGCTCGGCTGCGAGCCCGTCTTCAGGGAAGAAACCGATATGGCGGATGACCTCGTTCCCCTCCCGGTCGTAGATGATCTGGGTGGGGATGGTCATTATCTGCAGCCTCTTGGCGATACCGGGCTGTTCGTCAACATCGATGAAACGCACCTCCACCCGGCCCGCGTATTTTTTCTTTAGCGACGCCAGGACCGGCATCATCATGATGCAGGGCCGGCAATGGGTGGAACCGAGATCGACCAGGGTCACCATCCCGATCCTGGCCACCCCCTGCGGGGCCGCGGGCGCTTTCGGCCCTCCCTCTCCCCGGCCGCAGGCGGCAAGGAGGAAGATCAACCCGGAGGCAAGCAATATTGGGGCAATCTTTTTCATTCGTAACCTCCCGATATTACCGACTTCTGTCATCTGGCTTCTGGCTTCTGGTACCGCTCAGATGGCCGCGAGGAGGCCTGAGAGCATCTTGGCTGCCAGGCCGAAGAGGACCAGGCCGAGGAATTTTTTCACCGTACCCGGTTTCATCCGTCCCTGCATGAAATTGGTGCCCAGGTATCCCCCGGCCCAGGCCGCGAGCGAGGCCGGGATGAGGACCTGCCAGTCCACCGTGCCCATGGCCGCCCGCG
>JALWTY010000148.1 GCA_026993265.1 Desulfobacterales bacterium | reverse complement strand
GAGCAAGGCCGAGCCGTTTCCACTCGCGGCGGGCCACCTCGGCCTTGCTCTCCACGCTCGCCAGCTCGACCCTTCTCTTCGCCACCTGGGACTCGGCCTTTTCCACCGCCAGACGGTAGTCGATGTCCTCGATGGCGAACATCTCCTCGCCCGCGGCAAAAAAACCGCCGCGCCTGAACTTCGGCGACACGCGCTCAACCCGGCCGCTCACCTGGGGAATGATGCTGATTCTGGTCTCGGGCTGAACCGTGCCGGTGGCGTCCACGAACACCTGCCGGTCGGAAAGGGTGATCGGCAGCACCTCGACCAGCACGCCGCGATTGGCCACCGCCACCTTTGCCGGCGGCCGCCGCAGCGCCACCATCACCTTCATCGCCCCGACCGCGGCCGCCAGCACCAAAAGCGGCAGCACCACTCCAAATATTATCTTTTTGCGCGTTTCCATCTTGAGACACCCCGCTTATTTCCCGGATTTTCCAGGTTGTTTTGTCATCTTTGCCGCCTGCCCGGCAGCCGCCGGAACGGCGGGCAGGCCCGCGGCCCGGGCCAGGGAGATGTTGGCCGAGATCATCTGCCGCCGGGCCGCGAGCAGCTCGCTCTTGATGGCAAAATACTGCTGCTGGGCGGAAAGGACGGGCAGATAGTCGGAAAGCCCCTGATAATAGCGGTCCTCGGCCAGTTTCAGGGTTTCGGCCGCGGTCTCCTCCCGCTGTTGCAAGAGCTCGAGCCTGCGGCCGGTGGCGGCGATGAGGGAAAGGCTGTCGTCCACCTCGCGGAAGGCCGTCAAAATGACGCCGTGCCAGGCAGCGAGAGCGGCCAGGGCGGCCTGTTTTTTTGCCGCAGCCTCGGCCCGGCGGCGGCCGGCGTCGAAGACCGGGGCAAGCATCTGCGCGGCCAGGCTGTAGACCGTGCCGCTGACCACGGAGCCGAAATCGAGGCGGCTGCGGCCCAGGTCGGCCAGAAGGTTGAAGGAGGGGAACCGGGCCGCCACCGCGGCCGCAGTGGCGCGGTCGGCGGCAAGCAAACGCAGCCAGGCGGCGCGCACGTCCGGCCGGGAGCGGACGACCCCGGCGGGCAGCCCGGCCCGGAACATCTTTTCCACCTCGGGCAGGCTGGCGGTGGTCCGCAGGAGAAAATCCTCGGGAAAACTGCCGGACAAAACGGCAAGGGCGTTGGTGGCGCTCTCCAGGGCGTTCTCGATCAGGGGCCGCGCCGCCCTGGCCGCGAGGAGGTTCTGCTTGGCCTGGTAGACGTCGAGGGCCGGAACCAGCCCGGCCTGGTAGCGCTGCTCGACCCGGTCGAGGCTGTCCTCGTATGAGGCGATGGTCTCCCGGTTCAGGGCGAGCTGGGCGTTTTTCTCCATGATCAGGAAGTAGAGGTCGGCCACCTGGGCCGCGACCGAGATCCGGGCCGCGTCGAGATCGGCCGAGGCCGCGGCCCGGCCAAGGGACCCGGCCGCCGTTTGCGAGGAAAGCCTTTTCCACAGGTCGATCTCGTACCCGGCCGCGAGCGACAGGTTCATGGAGGTTCCGGTGGAGGTGCCAAAGGTGGATACCTGGCGGTCCCGGCCAATGCGGCCGCTTACGTTGAGAAAGGGAAACAGGGCGGCCCTGGCCGCGCCAGCCCGGGCCGCGGCCTCGGCCATCCGGGCCCGGGCCGCGGCGAGCGAGGGGTTGGCCCCCATGGCGATCTCCTCGAGCCGGTCGAGAACAGGGTCGCCAAAGGCGCGCCAGAAGGGGCCGGACACCTGTGCGCCGCCGCGGTCATCGGCCCTGAAGGCGGCGGGAAGATCCGCGGCCGGATCGGCCGGAGCCGCATGATCATAGGCAGGCTGGCACCCGGCCAGAAACATGCCCGCGAAGGCAGCGGCAAGAATGGGGCGCGGAAAGCGTTTCACAAACATGACGACCTCGTGAGAATCATGGACCCGTAACAACCGTTCCTCCGCCGGCCGGCGGTCAGGCCTCCATGCCGGCGGTGATGAAAGGCATGAGCCTGGCAAGGATATCAGGGGCGGAGACGGCCGAAAAACCTTCCAGGGGCGGAAGGCGATCCAGGCAGCGCATGGCGTGGCTCATGGCGCCGATGACGAAGTTGAGCCGCCAGAACAGCTCGTCCCGGCCGAGATCCGGCAGGGCCGCGGCCGCGAGACCGAGAAACTCCTGCCACACCGGTCCCATAAGTTCGAAAAAATGACTCTGCATGACGTTTTCCGGCTCGGCAAAGGCCCGGCTGATCATGGCCACGAAGGCCGGCACCCGCGAATCCCGGCCGCAGGAAAGAAAGGGCGGCTCGACAAAGGCGGCGAGCACCTCCCTTATATCCGGCCGGCCCCCGGACCGGATGGCGGCGAACCGGGCCATGCGCTCGCGGTTGATGGGCTCGAGGCGGCGGCGGACCACGGCCCGGGCCAAGCCTTCCTTTGAGCCGAAATGGTAGTTGACCGCGGCGAGGTTGACCCCGGCCCGGCCGGTGATCGCCCGCAGGCTCGCGGCGGCGAACCCCTTTTCGGCAAAGAGCTCCTCGGCCGCATCGAGCAGTTTCGTCCTGGTATCGCTGTCGTCCATGTCATCTCTCCTGAACACTCTGGAACAGATATTTTAAACGAACGTTTGACAGCCTGCAAACAAAAAGCGCTCCTGCCAACGGCGGGTGTAAGGATTTGCTTAATAACTAGTTAAAAAAGCGTTTATTTTTTGACTTTCAGCGCCAACGGATGGTAAATGAAATGATTAATATCCCCGGCGGCCATGCCGTCCCAACCGGCCAGGACAGGAAAATGAAAAAACTCCTCCTCGCAACCCTGCTGCTGGCGGCCGCCTGCAGCGCCGACAACACCCCTCCGGCCCTGCACGGGGCCAACCCCTCCTCCACCGGCCCGGCCCCGGTGGCGGCCACCGGTCAGGACGCCTGCTACAACACCTCGGGCGACCTGATCGACTGCGAGGGCACCGGCCAGGACGGCGAGCTGCAAAAGGGCGTGCCCCTGCCCACCCCCCGTTTCACCGACAACGGCGACGGCACCGTCACCGACAACCTGACCGGGCTCATGTGGACGAAGGTAGCCGATTGCATCCGCACCTATAATCCGGGGCTCGACTCCGATGGCATCGTTACCTGGCAGCAGGCCCTCGATTTCGCCGCCGGTGTCAACGGCGGGACATACGGCTGCAACATCACCACCACCTACACCGACTGGCGCCTGCCCAACCGCAACGAACTCGCCAGCCTGATAAACATAAAATACTACTGGCCGAGCGTCTCCAACCGGGCGGGAACCGGCAAGTGGACCGACGGCGACCCCTTCAACGGCACGATAGACTCCATTCCCTACTGGACTTCCACCACGTACGCCGACAGCACCAACAATGCCTGGTATGTGAATCTGGCTTACGGCGAAATAAATTGCACCGATAAAGTCGCATCAGCCCGGGTCTGGCTGGTCCGCACCGCCACCGCCAATGCCCCGGCAGTACCCGCGGCCACCGGCCAGACGTCCTGCTACGACTCCTCCGGCACCCAACGCGCCTGCGCAAACACCGGCGAGGACGGGGAGCTGCAAAAGGGCGTGCCGATCCCATCGCCCCGTTTCACCGACAACGGCGACGGCACCGTCACCGACAACCTCACCGGGCTCATGTGGCTCAAGGAGGCCAACTGCCTCGGCAACCGCCTTCCCGCCCTTGACAACGACGGCGACTCCGGCGATGGCCAGGTCACCTGGCAGCACGGCCTCGACTTCGTCGCCGGGCTCAACTACGGGGCCCACGACTGCGGCCAGACGGCAAAGTACACCGACTGGCGGATGCCCAACCACCGCGAGCTATCGAGCCTCGTAAACGTCAAATACGCCTTTCCGGCCATATCCAACACCGCCGGAGACGGGAAGTGGAGCGAGGGCGATCCCTTCACCGGGGTTGTCCGGGTAGAAGGAGCGGACATCTTCTGGACCTCGGACTCGGTTACAGCCCAGGAGAACAACGCCATCACGGTAAACATGGACCACGGCGCCATCCAGAACCTGATAAGCTCCTTGAAAACTGACGCATACCTGGTCTGGCCGGTAAGGGGAGGCAACTGACATGCGCGTCCCAAGCTCTCTGCTCGCCGCCGTCATCCTCGCCCTTGTTCCCGCAACGGCCCGGGCCCTGGTGGTCAGCGGGCCGGACATCCTCCCCGACTTCCAGTTCAACAACCCCGGGGCACGGTCAAACGCCATGGGGGGGGCCTTCATCGGCGTGGCCGACGACGCCACCGCCGCCTTCGCCAACCCGGCCGGGCTGACCATCCTCACCCGGGCCGAGAGCTCCATCGAGTTCAAGAGCAGCGTCCACACCAGCCAGCTATACCTCGAAAACGGGGAGAGATACCAGTTCGACCACACCGCCTTCGGCACATCCTTCATCGCCTATGCCGCGCCAAGGGGAAAGAGCGCCATCGCCTTATACCGCCACGAGCTGGTCAACCTCTCCGAGAAGGTGGAGAAGATCAGCTACACCCCCAACATCTCCACCCGCCTGGTGGACAGCGAGCTCGACATCAAGGCGGTCACCTACGGGGCCGGGTTCGCGGCCAGGATCGCGGACCCGCTCTCCCTGGGCTTCTCGGTGGGTTTCACCACCATGGACTACTACTATCTGTCCTCCTACACCGTGGCCACCAACCGCTCCTCCTTCGGCACCAACAGCCGGGTCAACTCCACCGCCAGCGCCGAGAACTACACCGCCTCCATCCTGTACAGCCCCGCCGATTTCCTCAACATCGGCGCGGTCTACTGCTACGGGCCCGAGTTCGAGACCACCTACACCGACGCCAGCGGCAACGGGGTGAAAAACGTGGTCAACGTCCCGGACATGTACGGCGCCGGGATCTCGCTCCGGATCGGCAGCAGCCTCACCCTCGCCTGTGACCTCAACCGGGTGATGTACACCGACCTGGCGGACGACCTATATTACTGTCCCAATTTGGGAGGGTTAAAGCCCCCACCTTTAGGTGGCAGCTTTAGCGCGGTTTAGTTAGGCTTGTGTTCATGGCAAGTGACTACCGGCATGGCTCCCACACAAAATTTATGATCCAC
>JALWTY010000147.1 GCA_026993265.1 Desulfobacterales bacterium | reverse complement strand
CTCCACATGACCCCGGCCGCGGGCAGCAATCCCTATCTCGGCGGCACGCCGCCCGAGGGGGATGGGGTGGACTTCTCCCGCCTCGGCCGCGGCAACGGCGAGGGCAGTTATATAAAGATGGCCGGCCGGGAGGTGTTCAGGAATGCGGTCCGGGCCATGGAGGACGTGGTAGAAAGGGTGCTGGCCGACGTCGGCCTCACCGGCGACGACATCGATCTTCTCATCCCGCATCAGGCCAACATCAGGATACTTGAAAACCTTGCCGGCCGCCTCGGCGGCGATCGGGGAAAAATATATATAAATGTTGACAAGTATGGTAATACTTCTGCCGCCAGCATACCCATCGCCCTGGACGAGGCGGTGCGTGAGGGCCGGGTGAGGCCCGGAGACCTGGTGATGCTCTGCGCCTTTGGCGGCGGTTTCACCTGGGGGGCCCAGATAATCCGCTGGTGAGCCCCGGCAGTTTTCGTTGCGCGGCGATGAGTCCTCTGCGCCGCCCGTTTCCGCGGCGGCCTCCAAGGTTTTTTGTGAATTTTTCTAACGGAAAAAGGTGAAGGATGTGGACTATTTTCTGACCGAAGAACAGCAGATGATCATTGACGTGGCCCGTCAGATTACCGACGAGAAGATCATTCCGAAACGGGCCGAGCTCGACGAGACCGAGGAGTTCCCGAGCGACATCCTTGACGCCATAGCCCAGGCCGATCTTTTCGGCCTTTACATTCCCGAGGAATACGGCGGTTTCGGCGGCGGCTGTTTCGATATGGTGCTGGCGCTCGAACAGTTTGCCCGCGGCTGCGTGGGCATTGCCACCACCTTTGCCGCAAGCGCCCTTGGCGCCTATCCGATTCTCATTTCCGGCAGCGACGAGATGAAGCGGAAATACCTGCCCGACATCGCGGCCGGCAAGCGCTGGGCCGCCTTCGGCCTCACCGAGGCCAACGCCGGTTCCGACGCCTCCGGCATCCAGACCACCGCGGTGCTCGACGGCGACGAGTGGGTCATCAACGGCACCAAGCAGTGGATCACCAACGGCGGCGAGGCCCAGATCTACACGGTCATCGCCATCACCGACCGCAAGAAGGGCCCCAGGGGGGCGAGCATGTTCGTGGTCGAGGACGGTGATCCCGGTTTCTCGTACGGCAAGAAGGAGAAGAAGATGGGCATCCGCGCCTCGGCCACCCGCGAGCTGGTCTTCCAGGACTGCCGGATACCGAAGGACCGCCTCATCGGCCGCCAGGGCACCGGTTTTTTCACCGTGATGCGCACCCTGGACCTCTCCCGGCCGGGTATCGCCAGCCTGGGCGTGGGCCTGGGCCAGGCCGCCCTGGACGAGGCGGTGATCCACGCCAAGCAGCGGGTCCAGTTCGGCAAGCCGGTCATCTCCTTTCAGGCGGTGCAGCACATGCTCGCCGACATGGCCATCCAGGTGGAGGCGTCCCGCGCCCTGGTCTATTCCACCGCGAGGTTCATCGACAGCGGCGCAAAGAACATCTCCAAGGAGTCGTCCATGTGCAAGGTCATGGCCACCGACATGGCCATGAAGGTGACCACCGACGCGGTCCAGGTTCTCGGCGGCCACGGCTACATGCGGGAGTACCCGGTGGAGAAGATGATGCGCGACGCCAAGATCCTCCAGATATACGAAGGCACCAACCAGATCCAGCGCAACGTCGTCGGCCAGGCGCTCAACAAGGAATACGCCAACGTCTGACCTCTTCACAAACTTCGAGGACGCAATGAAGATCGTAGTCTGCGTAAAACAGGTTCCGGACGCAAAGGACGTCCGCCTTGATCCCGAGACCAACACCCTGGCCCGGGAAGGGGTGGAGTCGATCATGAACCCTTACGACCGCCACGCCCTCGAGGAGGGAGTCCGGTTGAAGGAAAAGACTGGCGGCACGGTCACCGCCCTTTCCATGGGGCCGCCCCAGGCCGGCGACATGCTGCGCGAGGCCATCGCCTGCGGCGCGGACGAGGCGGTGCTGGTCAGCGACCGGGCCTTTGCCGGGGCCGATACCTGGGCCACCTCCTACACCCTGGCCCGGGCCGTGGAAAAGATCGGCTTCGACCTCATCATCTGCGGCAAACAGGCCATTGACGGCGACACCGCCCAGGTGGGGCCGGGCCTGGCCTGCCGCCTCGACCTCCCTTACGTCACCTGCGTGCGCGCGGTGAGTGACGCGGCCGAGGACCGGCTTGTGGTCGAGCGGATGATGGATGACGGCTACGATGAGGTGGAGATGCCCCTTCCCGGTCTCATCACCGTGGTGCGGGAGATAAACGAGCCCAGGGTTCCCTCCCTCAAGGGCAAGATGAAGGCCAAAAAGGCCGAGATCAAGACCCTGACCGCGGCCGACATCGACGCCGACCCCGCCTGTCTCGGCCTTGCCGGATCCCCCACTCAGGTGGTCAACGTCTTTGCTCCCACCTTTGACCGGGAGCGCACCATGATAACCGGCGATGCCGACCAGCAGGCAGACGAGCTCGCCGCAGTGCTCAAGAAACTTGTCGGCTGAATTTCCCGGGAGAAAAGACCATGCTCAAGATAGATACAGAGGCCTGCATCGGTTGCGGAGTATGTGAAGACAACTGCGCCTTTGGCGCGATCAAGGTCGAGGACGGCTGCGCGGTGGTGGGCGACAACTGTACCCTGTGTGGAACCTGTGTCGACCTCTGCGAGGCCGGAGCCCTGAGCATCGAACGAGACGAAAGCGGGTCCGGGGTGGACCTTTCCGAGTGGTCCGGGATCTGGGTGTATGCCGAGTTCCGCCACGGCCGGCTTGCGCCGGTGGCGCTGGAGCTGCTCGGCGCGGGCCGCAGGCTGGCCGACGACAGGGGCGTGCCGCTCACCGCCGTGCTCATGGGCAGCGGTCTCGACGGCGTTGCCGACACCCTGATCGCCCACGGAGCCGACCGGGTCCTGGTGGTGGACCGGCCCGAGCTGGCCGAGTTCACCGATGACGTGTACGCGAAGGTCCTTGAAGAGCTGATCCGCAAGGAAAAGCCTGAGGTGGTGCTGGCCGGGGCCACGGCCATCGGCCGTTCATTTATTCCCAGGGTGGCCAACAGCCTCACCGCCGGGTTGACCGCCGACTGCACCGGGCTTGAGGTAAGGAAGGAAGACGGCGCCCTGCTTCAGACCCGTCCCGCCTTTGGCGGCAACATAATGGCCACCATCGTCTGCCCCAATCACCGGCCGCAGATGGCCACGGTGCGGCCCCTGGTCATGCGGCCGCTGCCGGAGGATCCGTCCCGCAGGGGCGAGATCGTCGCGGTGGACCCCGATCCGGCAAGCCTTGAGAGCCGGGTGAAGGTGAGAAAAAGTGTCCGGGAGGAGAGCGCCGATATGGCCAACCTCCAGGAGGTGGACGTGATTGTCGCCGGCGGCCGCGGCATGGGCGGCGAGAAGGGGTTTGCCATGCTGAACGAACTTGCCGGCCTCCTTGGCGGCGGGGTGGCCGCCTCCCGGGCCGCGGTCGACTCCGGCTGGATCGGCTACGCCCACCAGGTGGGCCAGACCGGCCGCACCGTGAGCCCGAAACTCTATATCGCCTGCGGCATCTCCGGAGCCATTCAGCACGTCATCGGCATGCAGGCGTCCGACACCGTCATCGCCATCAACCGGGATGGGAACGCGCCCATTTTCGATATCGCCACCTACGGGGTGGTGGGAGACGTATTCGAGGTCCTGCCAAAGGTAATCGAGCGCCTCAGGCAGGGATGACAGGAGGGATGTGATGGCACTTTCAGGAAAGATCGCCCTGGTCACCGGCGCAAGCCGCGGCATCGGCCGCGCCATAAGCATGAGGCTTGCGGCCATGGGGGCCAAGGTTCACGTGAACTATGTCGCGGGCGCGGCCGCTGCCGAGGAGACCGTGGAACTTATCCGCGGGCAGGGAGGCGTGGCCGAACCCTGCGGTTTTGACGTCTCTGATCCGGCCGCGGTCAAGGATGCGGTGGCCGGAATCATCGACGCCGACGGCCGCATCGACATCCTGGTCAACAACGCCGGCATTACCCGCGACGGCCTGATGATGAAGATGAAGGAAGAGGCCTGGGACGCGGTGCTCGATACCAACCTCAAGGGCGTCTTCACCTGTATCCGGGAGGTGATGCGGCCGATGATGAAGGCCAGGAGCGGCCGCATCGTCAACATCGGTTCGGTCATAGGCTTCACCGGCAATGCGGGCCAGGTGAACTACGCCGCGGCCAAGGCCGGGCTGGTCGGGCTGACCCGTTCCGTTGCCCGTGAGCTCGCCAGCCGGGGGATAACCGTCAACGGGGTCGCGCCAGGTTACATCGACACCGATATGACCAGCGGCCTGCCTGACGGCGTGAAGGAGGCCATCCTCGCCCAGATCCCCATGGGCGGCATGGGCACGGCCGAGGACGTGGCCGGGGCGGTCGCCTGGCTGGTGGGCCCGGACGCGGGATACGTCACCGGCCAGTTCATCCATGTGAACGGCGGAATGTACATGGGCTGAAGAATCCTTGACCATGTACTTCCTTTTTTGTATAGGCAATCAGTACGGTTGAGGACCGGGAGGCTTGTCCCGCGTCACGAAGAAGAGAGAACAAACCAAGAGGAGAATTACATGTCTGTCGAAGAAAAACTCATCGATATCATTGCCGAACAGCTCAGCGTTGACAAGGACAAGGTGGTTCCCGGAGCCTCCTTTGTCGATGACCTCGGCGCCGACTCCCTCGATCTGGTCGAGCTGATCATGGCCATGGAAGAGGCGTTTGACATCGAGATCGCCGACGAGGACGCGGAGAAGATCGTCAAGGTCTCCGATGCCATCGAGTACGTCAGCAAGGTGGCGGGCTGAAGTCCCGCGCAACCTGCGCTGCTGTTCCCGGTCCGTTGGATCGGAGGCGCAGCAAGCGGTCCGGGGCCGCCGCGAGGCGGCTCCGCGTCTTTTGCAAGACTGCCGCTGGCGGTCTTTCCTGAAACAGACGGGAACGTGACAGGTGAAGAGGAGAGTTGTTGTTACCGGCGCGGGGTTGGTCACCCCGCTTGGCACCGGGGTTGAAAAGACCTGGGAAGGTCTTGTGGCCGGAAAGAGCGGCATCGGCCCGATAACCAGGTTCGACACTTCCGACTATCCGGTGAAGATCGCGGCCGAGGTCAGGGATTTCAACGTCGCCGATTTCATGGACCCCAAGGCCGCGAAGCACATGGACCTCTTTGTCCAGTACGCGGTGGCGGCCGCGGGCATGGCGGTGAAGGATGCCGGGCTCGAGATAGACGGCGACCTCAGGGACCGGGTGGGCGTGGTCACCGGCAACGGCATCGGCGGGCTGCCCACCATCGAGAAGTACCACCAGGTCATGCTGAACCGCGGTCCCCGCCGGGTGACGCCGTTCTTCATCCCCATGGTCATCTCCAACATGAGCGCGGGACAGGTCTCCATCGCCCTGGGAGCGGCCGGGCCCAACCTTTCGGTCACTACCGCCTGCGCCGCCGGCACCCACGCGGTTGGAGAGGCCTTCCACATGGTGGCGAACGGCATATGCGACGTGGCCATAACCGGCGGCAGCGAGTCCACGGTCTGCCCGATGGCGGTGGCCGGGTTTGCGGCCATGAAGGCGCTTTCGACCAGGAACGACGATCCCGAGGCCTCCTCCCGCCCGTTCGACCAGGACCGGGACGGTTTCATCATCTCCGAGGGCAGCGGCATGCTGGTGCTCGAGGAACTGGAACGGGCCCGGGCCAGGGGCGCGAAGATCTACGCCGAAGTGGTCGGGTTCGGCATGAGCGGCGACGCCTACCACATGGCGGCTCCGCCCGAGGACGGCAACGGCGCTGTCCGGGCCATGGCCGCGGCCCTGGCCGACGCCGGCATGAATCCGGACGAGGTTGACTATATAAACGCCCACGGCACCTCGACTCCGCTCAACGACCGGGTCGAGACCAGGGCCATCAAGGAGGTCTTCGGCGACCATGCCCGGAAGCTGGCGGTCAGTTCCACCAAGTCCATGATCGGTCATATGCTCGGCGGCGCGGGCGGGGTGGAATCGGTCTTTCTCGCCCTAACCCTGTATCATCAGGTGATGCCGCCCACCATCAACCTCGACAATCCCGACCCCGCCTGCGATCTCGACTACGTGGCCAATCAGGCCCGCGAGGGCCGGATAGGGGCGGCGCTGAGCAACTCCTTCGGGTTTGGCGGCACCAACGCCGTCATCCTGATGAAACGGTTCGAGGGCTGAGCCGATGAAGGTCGCCATCGGCTGTGATCACGGAGGTTTTTCCCTCAAGGCCGGGCTCATCGGGGTTCTGAAGGACCTGGGGCACGAAGCGGTTGACTGCGGCTGCCATTCAGCCGACTCGGTGGACTATCCCGACTTCGCCGCCGAGGTCTGCGCCAAGGTCGCATCGGGCGAATGCGGACGCGGGGTGCTCATCTGCGGCACCGGCATTGGCATGTCCATGGCTGCCAACCGCGATCCGAATATCCGCGCCGCCCTCTGCCACGAGCTTTTCACCGCCAGGATGAGCCGCGAGCACAACGACGCCAACGTCCTCTGCCTCGGGGCCCGGGTGGTGGGGCCCGGGCTGGCCGAGGAGATGCTGAAGGTCTGGATGGAGACCGGTTTCGCCGGTGGCCGTCACCTGCGCCGGATCGAGAAGTTCAGCCGCGGCTGACAGGGGCTTCCGGCCTTTCCCGCCGCCCCGGCCGCGGGAGTTTTTTTCAATGTGCCCGCCGCGGCGCAAAGGAACCGTATTCTTTGCGCCGTCCTTAATTGATGGACCCGTAACAACCGTTCCTTCCGGCTGGAAACGGCATTTCCGGGGAGTTTTCGCACCTCGAGCTAAAATCGCAAACTCGGGATAACCCCTCGGACAGACGAGTTTTTTAACGCGTCAGGCGCGAAAACTCCTTTTTCCGGAAATCGCCGAAAGGCAACAGTTGTTACGAGTCTGTCTTAATTAACAGGGTAGAGAAATGGATGTAAACGCGCTGAAGGAAGCCGATCCCGAGGTGTTCAAGGCCATCTGCTACGAGTTCGAGCGGCAGAACTACCAGCTCGAGCTCATCGCCTCGGAGAACATCGTCAGCGAGGCGGTGCTCGCGGCCCAGGGGTCCATATTCACCAACAAGTACGCCGAGGGGTATCCGGGGAAACGCTACTACGGCGGCTGCGAGTACGCCGACCGGGTGGAGTCCCTGGCCGTTTCCCGGGCGCTCGAGCTCTTCGGGGCCGAGTACGCCAATGTCCAGCCTCATTCGGGCAGCCAGGCCAACATGGCGGTCTACTTCGCCACCCTGAAGCCGGGCGATACCGTGCTCGGCATGGACCTGGCCCACGGCGGCCATCTTACCCACGGCAGCAAGGTAAACTTTTCCGGCCAGTTATACAATTTCGTCTCCTACGGGCTCGACCGCGAGACCGAGACCATTGACATGGCCGAAGTGGAGAGACTGGCCGAAAAGCACCGGCCGAAGATGATCGTGGCCGGTGCCAGCGCCTATCCCCGCGGGATAGACTTTGCCGCCCTGCGCCGCATCGCCGACAAGGTCGGGGCCCTGCTCATGGTGGACATGGCCCATATCGCCGGGCTGGTGGCCGCGGGCGTTCATCCCTCGCCCGTGCCGTACGCCGATTTCGTCACCACCACCACCCACAAGACCCTGCGCGGGCCGCGCGGCGGCCTCATCCTCGCAAAGGAGCGCTTTGGCAAGGCGCTGAACAGCAAGATCTTTCCCGGCATCCAAGGCGGCCCGCTGGTGCACGTGATCGCGGCCAAGGCGGTGAGCTTCAAGGAGGCCCTGAGCGAGCGTTTCCGCGAAGACCAGCGCCAGGTGGTGGCCAATGCCCGCGCCCTTGGCGACGCTCTGGTCAAACACGGGTTCAGGCTGGTCTCCGGAGGCACCGACAACCACCTGCTTCTCGTGGACCTCACCGGCAAGGGCATCACCGGCAAGGATGCCGAGGAATGCCTGGAGGCGGCCGGGCTTACGGTGAACAAGAATGCCATCCCCTACGACACCCTGCCGCGGTTTGTCACCAGCGGCATCCGCATCGGCACCCCGGCGGTCACCACCCGCGGCCTGCGGGAGGTGGAGATGGAGCAGATCGCCGACTGGATCAACCGGGCGGTGGAAAACCGCGACAGCCACGGTGAACTGGCCGCCATCCGGGCCGAGGTCCGGGCCTTGTGCGAGAAGTTTCCCATCTACCCCGGCCTGGCCGCGGCCCTGTCCGTGGCGGAATAGGCCTACGGCGCACGCATGAGTCAGGCCAGGCCGAGCTGGACCGAATACTTCATGGAGATAACCGCGCTGGTGGCGCAGCGTTCCACCTGCACCCGCCGCCGGGTGGGAGCGGTCATCGTCCGCGACAAGAGAATAATATCCACCGGCTACAACGGAGTTCCCGCCGGGCTGGCCCACTGTCTCGACATCGGTTGCCTGCGGGAAAAGATGGGGATTCCGTCCGGCGAGCGCCATGAGCTGTGCCGCGGCCTGCACGCGGAGCAGAACGCCATCATCCAGGCCGCGACCCACGGAGTCAGCGTGGCCGGTTCCGTCCTTTACTGCACCAACATGCCCTGCGTCATCTGCGCCAAGATGATAATCAACGCCGGAATAGAGGAGATATATTACGGCGAGGGATACGCGGACGAGCTTTCGGCCGGGATGCTCGCCGAGGCCGGAATTCCGCTGATACAGGTGACAGGAGGCGGGAGGCCGGGGGCGGACGGCGCCTGAGACGGCGCACGGCCTTGTCGGAACCGCGTCTGTCTCATGTCCCCCGTCTCCTTGAGGAGGTAGTGACCAATGAAGTGTCCATACTGCGGTCATCTGGAGAACAAGGTGGTGGATTCGCGGCTCAACAAGGATTACACCATCACCAGGCGGCGGCGGGCCTGCGATTCCTGCCACCGCCGTTTCACCACCTACGAGCGCCTCGAGGTCACCATGCCTATGCTGATAAAGAAGGACGGCCGCCGCGAGGCCTGGGACCGGCACAAGGTGGTGGCCGGGTTGAAAAAGGCGTGCGAGAAGCGGCCGGTGCCCATGAGCTCCATCGAGGAGTTCGTCGACAACCTCGAGATCGAGCTTCAGGACTTGGGCGAGCGCGAGATCCCCGTGGACTACGTGGGCGAGCGGGTGATGAGCGGCCTGCGGGAGCTGGATGACGTGGCCTACGTCCGTTTCGCCTCGGTTTACCGTCAGTTCAAGGACATAAACGAGTTCATGGAAGAGCTCAAGGGGATGCTGGATCACCGGAAATAGCCGTTGGCTGAATTTTTCCTTCCGGCTTCTGGTTTCTGACTTCTGATTTCTGGCATGCGCGATCTCGAGTTCATGCGTCTCGCCCTGCGCGAGGCGAAAAAGGGACAGTGGCGCACCGCCCCCAATCCGGCGGTGGGCGCGGTGGTGGTCCGCGGCGGCGAGGTGGTGGGGCGCGGCTGGCACCGCCGGGCCGGGACCCCGCACGCCGAGGTCCACGCCCTGGCCGCGGCCGGAGAGCGGGCCAGGGGCGCGACCGTCTACGTCACCCTCGAACCCTGCAACCATACCGGCCGCACCCCGCCCTGCACCCGGGCCCTGCTTGCGGCCGGGGTGAAGAGGGTGGTGATCGGCATGGCCGATCCCAACCCCCGGGTGGCGGGCGGCGGGGCCGCGTTTCTGGCCGCAAACGGGGTCGAGGTGGTCTCCGGGGTTCTGGAGGATGAGTGCCGGGCCATCAACCGGCCCTTCATCAAGCACGCCGTCACCGGCACCCCGTGGACGGTGATGAAGGCGGCGGCGAGCCTGGACGGCCGGATCGCGGCCCGCACCGGCCACAGCCGCTGGGTCACCGGCGGGGATGCCCGCGCTTACGGGCACCGGCTCCGCGACCGGCTCGACGCCATCCTCGTGGGCCGGGGCACGGTGGCGGCGGACGATCCGTCGCTCACCGCACGGCTTTCCTGCGGCCGGGGCCGCGATCCCCTGCGGGTGGTGCTCGATTCCGGCCTCGGCCTCGATCCCGGGGCAAAGGTGTTTTCCGCGGCCGCGCCGGGTGCGGTGGTCTTCTGTTCGGAGCGGGCCCCGCTTGCGCGGGAACGGCCCTTGACCGGCCGCGGCGTGCGGGTGGAAAGGGTGGCGGAAGACGGCCGTGGTCTCGATCTCGCCGCAGTGTTGAAAAAACTTGGCAGCATGGGGGTGCAGAGTCTGCTCGTCGAGGGCGGCGGTCAGGTGCATGCCTCGTTTCTCGCCGCCGGGCTCTACGACGAGGTCAACATCTTCTATGCGCCGGTGATCATCGGCGCAGACGGCCTGCCGCTGTGCGGCGGTCTCGGAGTGGAGAAAATGGATGAGGCGGTGCGGATGCCGCCGGGCCGGTTGCGCCGGCTGGGAGATGATTTTTTGTATCACTCGGTGCTGACAACCGTATGACAGCCCGTTGAAAACGGGCGCGAGCGCAGATGAGGAGAGGGTAGCGCCATGTTCACCGGGATAGTGCTTGGCAAGGGAAAGATAACCGGCATGCGCAGGGCCGGGCGCGGAATAGAGCTTTCCGTGGCCCCGGACTTCGTTCTCGACGATCCCGAGGAGGGCGAGAGCATCGCGGTCAACGGCGTCTGCCTCACCGCCCGGAAGATAGACGAACGGAGCTTTGTGGCCGATGTCTCGCCGGAAAGTCTTTCCCGCACCAACCTGGGTGCTTTAACGGTGGGAGCGGAAGTGAACCTGGAGCGGGCCCTGCGTCTTTCCGACCGCCTCGGCGGCCACCTGGTCAGCGGCCACGTGGACGCCACCGCCAGGGTCACCGGCCGCAGGCCCGAGGGCGATTACACCGTGTTCACCTTCGAGATGCCGGCCGGGCTGGACCGCTACATGGTGGAAAAGGGATCGGTTACGGTTGACGGAATAAGTCTCACCGTTAATAGTTGTGACAGATCATCGTTCTCGGTGGCGATCATACCCCACACCCTGAAGGTGACCGTTCTCGGCAACCGGCAGGTTGGGGACATGGTCAACATCGAGGCCGACATAATCGGCAAGTACGTGGAAAAGATGCTGGCCGGCGCGGACGGCGGCGGGATAAACCAGGAGTTCCTCGCCCGGCACGGATTCTTTTGAGGACGTCATGGCCCGTCGCGACGAGATAATCGAGAAGATAAGAAGCCGCTACCCATACCTCTCATCCGAGTTCGGGGTCAGGAGGATCGGGGTGTTCGGCTCAACGGCAAGGGACACCCGGACCCCTGACAGTGATGTCGATATAGTGGTGGAGTTTGCCCGGCCCATAGGGATGCGGTTCGTGTCCCTTGCCGAGTATCTGGAGAAGCTGCTTGGCCGCAAGGTGGACATCTTGACGCGGGACGGGGTCAAAAACATCCGGGTGGAGAAGGTAAGGGCCGGTATCGAGAGAGACGTATTTTATGTCTGAACGATCCGACGACGACCTCATAAACGATATGTTCATGTGTCTGGCCAGGATCAAGGAGTATGTCCGCGGCCTGAGCTATGAGGACTTCGTTTCCGATCTCAAGACCCAAGATGCGGTGGTGCGGAATATAGAAATACTTGGCGAGGCCAGCAAAAAATTGTCCGATGGGTTCAAGAAACGCCATGATCATATCCCTTGGAAGATGATCGCCGGCACCCGGGACAGGCTGATCCACGCCTATTTCGGCGTAAACATAGATGTGGTGTGGGAGATTGCGACCCTGGACGCCCCTTCCCTCAAGCAAGGGTTGGCGGCGATAAAAAGGACCTGAACCGTGGGTTCGGGAATGGAGAAACAATGACCGTAAGCAGTATCGAAGAGGTTATAGAGGATTTCCGCGCCGGCAGGATGGTCATCCTGGTGGACGACGAGGACCGCGAGAACGAGGGCGACCTGTGCATGGCCGCGCAGATGGTCACGCCCGAGGCGATAAACTTCATGGCCACCCACGGCCGCGGCCTCATCTGCCTGGCCATGACCCAGGAACAGATCGACCGCCTCAAGCTGCCGATGATGGTCAAGGACAACCAGTCCCCGTTCGAGACCGCCTTCACCGTCAGCATCGAGGCGCGCAAGGGGGTCACCACCGGAATATCGGCCGCGGACCGGGCCCACACCATCCAGACCGCGGTCCGGCTCGACGTCAAGCCCGAGGACATCGTCAGCCCCGGCCACGTCTTCCCCCTGCGGGCCCGTGACGGCGGGGTGCTGGTCCGCACCGGCCAGACCGAGGGGTCGGTGGACCTGGCCCGCCTGGCCGGGCTGCGGCCCAGCGCGGTGATCTGCGAGATCATGAACGAGGACGGCACCATGGCCAGGATGCCCGATCTCGAGAAGTTCGCCGAGAAGCACAACCTCAAGATCGCCACCATCGCCGACCTCATCTCCTACCGGTTGCGGACCGAGTCGTTCGTCCACCGCGCGGCCGAGGCCCACATGCCCACGCGCTACGGCGATTTTCGCATCATCGTCTATACCAACGACATCGACGACTACGAGCACGTGGCCCTGGTCAAGGGCAAGATAGACCCGGACGCCGAGACGCTCGTGCGGGTCCATTCCGAATGCCTCACCGGCGACGTGTTCGGCTCCGTGCGCTGCGACTGCGGCGAACAGTTGCACGCGGCCATGAAGATCGTGGAGCAGGAGGGCAGCGGCGTCATCCTCTACATGCACCAGGAGGGCCGCGGCATCGGCCTTGCCAACAAGATCAAGGCCTACGCCCTGCAGGACCAGGGATATGACACGGTCGAGGCCAACCGCAAGCTCGGTTTCAAGGCCGACCTGCGCGATTACGGCATCGGTGCCCAGATCCTCCGCGACCTGGGGGTGCGGAAGATGCGCCTTCTGACCAACAATCCCAAGAAGATCGTCGGCCTCGACGGCTACGGGCTGCACGTCACCGCCCGGCTGCCCATCGAGATCGAGGCGCTGCCCGAAAACTTTGAATACCTGAAGTGCAAGCGCGACAAGATGGGGCATATGTTCGACATGCTCCCTGATTCGCCTGAAGAAGATCAACACGGAGAGGGAAATGGCTAATTACATCGAGGGCGGCCTCAAGGGCGACGGCCGCAGGATAGGGATCATCGTCTCCCGGTTCAACTCCTTCATCGCCGAGAAACTGCTCGAGGGCGCGATCGACACCCTGGTGCGTTCCGGGGTCAGCGACAGCGACATCGACGTGGCCAGGGTGCCGGGCGCTTTCGAGATCCCGCTGGTGGCGGCGAGGATGGCGGCGGCAAAGAAGTACGACGCGGTCATCTGCCTCGGGGTCATAATCCGCGGGGCCACGCCGCACTTCGATTTCGTCGCGGCCGAATCGTCCAAGGGCATCGCCCAGGTGAGCCTCGAGAGCGGGGTGCCGGTGCTCTTCGGCATCCTCACCACCGAGACCATCGAGCAGGCCATCGAGCGGGCCGGTTCCAAGGCCGGCAACAAGGGCAGCGACTGCGCCCAGGCCGCGCTCGAGATGATAAACCTGCTGGAACGGTTCTGATGCCCAAAACCCTGCGGCGCAAGGGCAGGGAAGCGGTGGTTCAGGCCCTGTACCTGAGCGATCTTTCCGGCGAAACCCTGGAGGAGGGGCTTGCCCAGGTGCGGGAGCACTTTCTTCTCGAACGCCGGGCGCGGGACTTTGCCGCCACCCTGGTCCGCGGCCTTGCCCCGCGGCTGGCCGAGGTGGACGCGATGATCGCGGAACAGGCCGAGAACTGGCGGCTCGACCGCATGGGGGCGGTGGACCGCAACATCCTCAGGCTGGCGGTGTACGAGCTGCGCTTCTGCCCCGAGGTTCCGGCCGCGGTGGTCATCAACGAGGCCCTGGAGATCGCCCGCCGTTTCTCGTCCGATGACGCGGTCTCCTTCATCAACGGCATTCTCGACTCGCTGCGGCGGGAGATGGGGCGGGAGGACTGACGCGGATCCTGGAATGGGCGCGGACGCAAGCAACAGCCAACCCCGGCTGGCGCGGGAGATCGCCGGGATAACCGGGGTGAGCCTCGCCATCTTCATGGCCCTTGCCATTGCCGGGGTGGTCTTCGGCACCGGGGCGTCGTCGCTGTGGTGGGGCGGCCGGGCCGGACTTTTCCTCGGCCGCGGCCTCATATCCTTTATTGGTTTTTCCTCACTCTGGCTCGTATTTCTCCTATTCTGGTTCTCCTTCATGATCGTGCGGGGGAGCGGCCTTGCCGACCGGCTGCCGTGGCTCTCCCTGGGCGGGACCGGCATCGTCATTGCCACGAGCGGCATCCTTGACGCGCTTTTCTGCCGGGTGACCCTGGCGGGCGGGCTGTCGTTTTCCGCCGGCGGCCGGATCGGCGCCCTGGTCCACGGCCTGCTCGCCACCTGGTGCGGCCGGCCCGGCGGCATGGTCTTCCTGGCCGCGGCCCTGCTTATCTCGATGATGGTGGTGCTGGAATTCGATCTCGCCGCCCTGGGCCGCTTTTTTGCAAAGACCATTGACATCATCGTCCGGAGCGGCCGCGCCATTGCCGCCCTGGCGCGTCGGGAGGGGGAGGGGCCCACCGCGGCGCCGCGCGTTTCCTCTCCCGGCCCGCGGCTTGCCCTGGAAGAGCCGCCCGCGGCGGCGGATGAACCCGAGCTGCCGCCGCTGCGCAAACCGCCGCCGAGCCGGACGGCGGTGGAGGATGATGACGCGGATTTTCAGCCCCTGCCCGCGATGGAGGGCGAGTACCAGCTCCCCTCGATAAGCCTTCTCGATCGGCCCGAGGAGTATGATTTCATGGCCGCCCGCGACCATTACCTCGAGGTCAGCCGCCTGCTGGCGGAAAAGCTTTCCGACTTCGGGGTCGAGGGCAAGGTCAGCGGGATCTCGCCCGGCCCGGTCATCACCACTTACGAGTTCGAGCCCGCGCCGGGGGTGAAGATAAACAAGGTGGTCTCCCTGGCCGACGATCTCGCCCTGGGGCTGCGGGCCGAGAGCGTCCGCATCGTCGGTTCGATACCGGGCAAGAGCGCCATCGGCATCGAGATCCCCAACCCTGACCGCAAGATCGTCCGGCTGCGTGAGATCCTGGCCGGGCCTGAGTTCCGGGAGGCGAACTCGCGCCTGACCATCGGCCTGGGCATGGACGTGGTCGGAAACCCGGTGGTGGCGGATCTCGCCCGTATGCCCCATCTCCTGATCGCGGGCGCGACCGGCGCGGGCAAGAGCGTGGCGGTCAACGTCATCATCGCCAGCATCCTGATGAAGGCCACGCCGTCAGAGGTGCGCCTCCTGATGGTGGACCCCAAGCGCATCGAACTGGCCGGATACGATAACATCCCCCACCTGCTTCACCCGGTGGTCACCGACCCGAAGATGGCCAGCCGGGCCCTGCAGTGGGCCGTGGCCGAGATGGAACGGCGCTACCGGTTGCTGGAGGAGGCCAGGGTGCGCAACATCGATTCCTACAATGAAAAAAGCGAGGAAAAACTCCCCTTTGTGGTCATAATCATCGACGAGCTAGCCGACCTGATGATGGTCGCGTCCAAGGACGTGGAGGCTTCGGTGGCACGGCTCGCCCAGATGGCCAGGGCCGCGGGCATGCACCTGATCCTCGCCACCCAGCGGCCCTCGGTGGACGTGCTCACCGGCCTCATCAAGGCCAACTTCCCCACCCGGATGAGCTTCAAGGTCTCGTCCAAGGTCGATTCCCGCACCATCCTCGACACCACCGGGGCCGAGCACCTGCTCGGCGCGGGCGACATGCTCTTTCTGCCGCCGGGGACGGCGAGACTCCAGCGCATCCACGGGGCCTACATCTCCGAGGAGGAGACCGCCCGGCTGGTGGAATTCGTCCGCAGTCAGCAGACGCCCGAGTTCGACGACGAGATGCTCCGCCGGGTCCAGGAACCGGAGGAGGCGGGCGGCATCGACGGCGACGACGAGTACGACGACCGTTACGACGAGGCCGTGGCCCTGGTATGCGAGATGGGCCAGGCCTCGATCTCGATGGTGCAGCGCCGCCTGCGCATCGGCTACAACCGGGCCGCGAGGATCATCGAGCGGATGGAACGTGAAGGCGTGGTCGGCCCGGCCGACGGCGCAAAGCCGAGGGAGGTCCTGGTTCGGCGGAACTATTCTTGATGAAATCGTAACAACGGCTTCCTGCCGTTGTTACTCAACGGAAAGCCAAAGCATAGCTTCGGCTTTCCTCTCGAAATTACGCAGTTTTTCAAACAGCGCAATTTCGCCGCCGCGTCCTGCGGCGGATGATGGACCCGTTGTTACGAGTCCATCATTCTTGACCGCCTCGTGAAAAGTCAAAAGTATCGGTGTGTTACGAATCAGGAATCTTGTGCCTCGTTAGCCCTTCCGTTTTTTTGATTCCAGACTTTTGATAATCATTCTTGATTTAATTCCCGGCGTGCATACCTTTTGGTAAAACCAGGGAGGTATGCGATGCAGGATACCGACAGGCTCTTTTTCGATTTTCTCAAGGCGAGGGAGATAGTCTTTCACCTTCACGGCGGCTACACCTTCTCCATCCCGGTGACCGCCATCGACCCGGACATGGATTTCGGTCCGGGCAAGGTTCTCGACACCAGCGAGATAGACGGGAAGATACACTACTTCCCCCTGGGAAACTCCTGAATCCGTGAGCGTTCGACAGCGGGCCGGATGCAAGGAGGCAACTATGTTGATTATACTTCTCGGTATATCAACGAGTTGCCGACACAGCAGACGGCCCGCTGTCGGACGCCCCGAAGGGCGGCGGGGTGAAATTCCCGTCGAGGTTTTTTCTGGTTAAAAAACACACTTTTTCAAACAGATGCCTTGTTCGGGACTACGAAGCCGTCACGGATTCAGGAAATTCGTAACCGGCGGGTTGAGGCTTTTCCCGGAATGATCGACGGTCATGTGCATACCATCTACTGCGGCCATGCCTCCGGCCGGATGGAGGACTACGTCCGGGCCGCGGTGGAGCGGGGGCTCGACGGGATCGTCTTCCTCGAGCATCTCGAGGTCGGGATAGACTATCCCCACCGCACCTGGCTTGAGCCGGAGGACTTCGTCCGGTTCCGGGACGAGGCCGGGGAGCTGGCGGAACGGTTTTCCGGCCGGATCAGGGTTATGGCCGGGATCGAGGCGGGGTGGAACCCGGAGCGGGGGGACGAGATCGCGGCCCTGGCCGGTGATGGCGGCTGGGACCGGGTGGGGCTGTCCTATCACTTCCTTCGCATCCACGGCCGCCACTACAACCTGGTCAGCCGGCAGCCCTTCAACATCGAGACCTTCTCACGCCTGGGTCCGTCCGAGGTGCTGGACCGCTATTTCGACGGGCTTGATGCCGCCGTTGCCACTGTCCCGGCCGATACCCTCTGCCATCTGGACGCGGCCCTGCGTTACCTTGAGGGGGTGGAGATGGAAAATAGCCACGCCGGAAGGCTGCGCCGGGTGCTGGCCGCTGTCCGGGAGCGCGGCATGGCCCTGGAGGTCAACTGTTCCGGTTTCCCCCTGCGGGGCGAACCCTTTCCCTCCTTCTCCCTGCTCGGGCAGGCCAGGGAGATGGGCATCCCTTTCACCCTGGGCTCCGACGCCCACCGGCCCGGAGACGTGGCCCGGGGGTTTTTTTCTTTGCCGGAATGGGTACTCGCCAATCTGGCCCCTGTCAGCCGTCCAGGGTGATCTGCAGGGGGATGCGGTAGAGCTTGCGGTCCACTGGCGAGGTCGCGCCCAGGCGCCAGTCACGGCATTTTTTCCCTTCCAGGCGCGCCTCTATCTCCTTGACGATGCCGGCGACGTTGATGACCGGGTGGCGGGAGAAGACCTCGGGCAGGCCGTAGGTGAGGTTGCAGGCCAGGCATTTTCCCGGCCGCTCGTGCAGGTCGAGGCTGAAGTCGAGAGTGGTGCCGTTTGCGCCGTGAAAGGCGAGGCGGATGTCGTATACGCCTTCGTTTACGTCGCCGTACAGGGCCTCGAAGAATTCGTCGGTCTTTTCCACGGGAAAGATCTCTTCCAGGGTCTGCCGGTCGAATTTTTTCTCCAGATCGTCCATGTTAGAACCTCCTGTTCCTTGGCCGGAATGCTGCTGTTTTTTCCGGGGGCGGATTATAACGGCCTTTGCGGTCCGCTTCAAGCGGACGCCACAACCGCTTGCCAGCCCGTTGAAAAACGAGCGCGAGCGCAGATGAGGCAAGGAAAAATCCGGCGACTCGGAGCGAAGCGAAGAGAACGGCAGCAGCATGCTGCCGGCCCGAAGGGCGAGGCGCCGTGCGCCGAGTAGAAAGCGCAGTTTACATGGAGTAAATGAGCATTTTCCAGCCGGATTTTTACTTGATGGACCCGTAACAACGGGTCCATCATCCGCCGCAGGACGCGGCGGCGAAATTGCGCTGTTTGAAAAACTGCGTAATTTCGAGAGGAAAGCCGAAGCTACGCTTTGGCTTTCCGTTGAGTAACAACGGCAGGAAGCCGTTGTTACGATTTCATCTTTACTTGAGAATCATCAAGCGCAGTAGTTTTTAAACGGGCTGTTATGGCATTGCCAGCCATAAGCCGTGGTGTTAACTTGGCACCATCCTTGATCCGTGACGGAAACAGCGCATCTTTTTGAGATTGCCCGGGCGGAGCCGCGTGGTTGCCATTTGTTGAGTCCATAGGTTGATGGTCTCGTAACAACCCGGAACAGCTCCGAAGGCTCAAGATATCTGATTCGTAACCTGCCGATACTTTTGACTTTTTACTGTCCCAATTTGGGAGGGTTAAAGCCCCCACCTTTAGGTGGCAGCTTTAGCGCGGTTTAGTTAGGCTTGTGTTCATGGCAAGTGACTAC
>JALWTY010000146.1 GCA_026993265.1 Desulfobacterales bacterium | reverse complement strand
GGCTTAGGGGCTTAGGGGATTAGGGCCCCGCAAAATCCCGGAACCAGCCCCGAAGGCACAAAACACCTGATCCGTAACCTGCCGATTACTGACTTCTGGTTTCTGTCTTCCGACTTCCGGCCCGGTTGAATGCCCGCGAAGCGGGCTTGCAACCGGGCCTTCAGATGTGTCCCGGGGTGCGGGGGAAGGGGATCACGTCGCGGACGTTTTTCATCCCGGTGACAAAGAGCAGGAGCCGTTCGAAGCCCACCCCGAAGCCTGCGTGCGGGGCGGAGCCGAAGCGCCGCAGGTCCAGGTACCACTGGTAGGCCGCCGGGTCCATGCCCCGCTCCCGCATCACCGCCTCGAGCCGCTCCGGCCGTTCCTCCCGCTGGCTGCCGCCGGCGATCTCGCCGATTCCCGGAAAGAGGACGTCCATGGCCGCCACCGTCTTGCCGTCGTCGTTCCGCCGCATGTAGAAAGGTTTTATGTCAGCCGGGTAGCCGGTCACCACCACCGGGGCGTTGAAGACCTCCTCGCAGAGGTGACGCTCGTGCTCGGACTGCAGGCCCATGCCCCATTCGGCCGGGAACTCGAAGCTGCGGCCGCTCTTCTGAAGGAGCTCCACCGCCTCGGTATAGGTGATGCGGGCGAAGTCGTGTTCCAGGACCCGGCGCAGCCGTTTCTCGAGCCCCTTGTCCACGAAGCGGGAGAAGAGGGCGAGGTCGGCGGAGCAGTTGTCAAAGGCGTAGAGGATCAGGTACTTGAGAAACTCCTCGGCGAGGTCGATGTCCTCCTCCAGGTCGCAGAAGGCCATCTCTGGCTCGATCATCCAGAACTCGGCCAGGTGGCGGCTGGTATGCGAGTTCTCGGCCCGGAAGGTTGGGCCGAAGGTGTAGACCCGGCCCAGGGCCAGGGCGTAGGCCTCGGCCTCGAGCTGGCCGCTGACCGTGAGCCCGGCCGGGCGGCCGAAGAAATCCCCGCCGTCCGCGGCCGCGACCCGGAAGATTTCGCCCGCGCCCTCGCAGTCGTTCGCGGTGATGACCGGGGTGTGGACCTGGCAGAAACCGCGCTCGTGGAAGAAACGGTGCACCGCGAAGGAGAGTCGGCTCCTTATCCGGGTCACCGCGCCGATGACGTTGCTGCGCGGCCGCAGATGGCTGATGGTGCGGAGGAATTCAAGGGAATGGCGTTTTTTCTGCAGGGGATAGGCGGCCGGGTCGCAGCCGCCGGTCAGCGCGATGGACGAGGCCTCGACTTCCATCTCCTGCCCCCTGGCCGGAGACTTGCGAGCCACCCCGTGTACGGTTACCGCGCAGCCGGTGTTTATCTCCCTTGCCACGCTGTCGAAACCAGGAATGCCGGGATCGATGACCACCTGGAGGTTCTCGAGGCAGCTGCCGTCGTTGATTTCGATGAATGAGACGGTCTTCGAGTCCCGTCTCGTCCTGACCCACCCCTTGATCTCGAGTTCGTGACCGAACGGCTTGGTCCGCAGTATCCGGTTTATCCGCATCTGTGTTTTTCCGTCTGTTTGCCCCCCTGGACCGGGCAGCGGCTGACGCGCGCGGACAGGGGCCTGATAGATCTGTTGTGTTGCGCCGGTGACGTATCTAAGAGTACTATTGCCGCATCTGCAAGGCAAACGTCCATGTTTTTTACGGAGGGGGACTGATATGGCTTACGAAAGGTTGGCCGCGGATGGATGCGGGCTTCTGGTGGTCGATGTCCAGGAACGGATGATGCGGGTGATATCCGGCCGTGAGGACGTGGAGAGGAATTGCGCGCTGCTGCTGCGGGCGGCAAGCGTCCTCGCCGTTCCCGTTCTCGCCACCACCCAGAACAGGGAAAGGATCGGCCCCACCCTGCCTGGAATAAAGGAACTCTTTTGTGGAGCTGAAGAGTATGACAAGATGGAGTTCAGCTGCCTTGCCAACCCCGCCTTCCGTGAGATGCTTTCCGGCCGGGAAGACATCAGTAACGTGGTGGTGTGCGGGGTTGAGACCCATATCTGCATATACCAGACGGTGCGCGACCTGCTGGCGGCCGGGTACCGGGTGTTTGTCCCGGCGGATGCGGTTTCGTCGCGCCGCCGCTCCAATCACCGTATAGGCATAACGAGGATGAGGGAGCTTGGCGCGGTGGTGGCGTCGACCGAGATGATCATCTATGAGCTGCTCGAGCGGGCCGGAACCGATGAGTTCCGCGCCCTGCTTCCGTACCTTAAATGACTCAGGCGGCGGCCCAGCTCTCCACTCCGGCGTTCACCTCCTCTATGGCGGCGGCGAGCTCCGGCAGGATTCTTTTTATTTCCTCGGCGTCGTGGCTGGTGGCGGCCCGGCATATCCGGTCGGCCAGTTCGCAGGTGGTTTGGGCGGATATGTTGCCCGCCGCCCCTTTGAGCGAGTGGCAGAGAAGGTGGATCTTCTGCATGTTGCCCTCTTCGAGCAGCTCGCTCACCCGCGGGCCGATGTCCCGGTACTCTTCGGCAAAGGCGCAGAGCAGCCGGCGGTAGATTTCCACCTTGCCGCCTATTCTCCTTAGGCCTTCGGCAACATCGAGCCCCGGCAGGAGCTGCGGCGCGTCCACGCCGGCGTCATTGTCCGCCGTTTCCGGCATGGCGGCGTGCGGCGTCTGCCGGGCCGTATCCCTGCCGTTTATCCATCCCCTCAGGCAGTCTATGAGTTCTTCCTGGTCTATGGGCTTGGTTATATAGTCGTCCATGCCGTTGCCAAGACACCTTTCCCGGTCCTCAACGGTGGCGTGGGCTGTCAGGGCGATGATGGGAAGCCGGCCCATCCCAGGAATCCTCCTTATCAGGCGGGTGGCTTCGTGGCCGTCGACCTCCGGCATCTGGATGTCCATCAGTATTGCATCGTAATGTTGCCTCTGCACCGCCTTTACCGCTTCGGCGCCGTTGTCGGCGGTGTCGCAGATGATGTCGTAGCTTCTGAGGATTTCCTTTGCCACCTGACGGTTGATGTTGTTGTCCTCCACCACCAGCACCCGGCGGCCGGCAAGGCTGCGGTCCGGCCGGCTCTCCTCCACCTTGAACAGTTCCGGCCGGGAGGTTGAGAATATCTCGACTATGGCATTGTACAGGTCGGATCTCTTTATCGGTTTGGTGAGAAAGTGCTCTATCCCGGCCTGGCGCGCCTCGCGTCTTTGCACGTCCCGTCCGAAGGCGGTTATCATCAGAAAGGGGGAGGCGGCGGTCGCGTTCTTCTCCTTGAGTTTTCCGGTGAGGGTGATTCCGTCCATGCCCGGCATCATCCAGTCGACGATGACGATATCGAAGCCTGCGTCGGCATCTTCTGCGGCTTTAAGCGCCTCATCGCCCGACTGGCAGGCGACCACCCCGAATCCGAATGATTCCAGCATTTTTTTGAATACCGCCCTGGAGGAGGAGTTGTCCTCGACCAGGAGGACGGTTTTGCCGGTAAAATCGGGAACGGTGTCCGGCGTGCAGTCCTCTTTCTCGTCAGGCAGGGAGAAGACTGCGGTGAAGTGAAACGTGCTGCCCTTTCCCGTCTCGCTCTCGACCCAGATATTGCCGTCCATCAGCTCAACGAGCTTGCGGCTTATGGTGAGGCCCAGGCCGGTGCCGCCGAAACGGCGCGAGGTGGAGCCGTCCGCCTGGGTGAAGGCCGAAAAGAGCGATCCCCGCTTGTCGGGCGGAATGCCTATTCCGGTGTCGCGCACGGAGAAGAGCAGCCTGCAGTGGCTGTCGTCCTCCTCGGTGCGTACCGCGCGGATCTCTATTTCCCCCCTTTCGGTGAACTTCATGGCGTTGCCGACCAGGTTGACCAGGATCTGCTGCAGCCGCATGGGGTCGCCGCAGAGCACATCGGGTACGGTGTCGCTGATGTCGACCAGGATCTCGATGCCCTTTTCCGCCGCCTTTTCGGTGAACATGGAGGTCACGTCGCCTATTACCTTGGACAGGCGGAAATCCACTGACTCTATCTCCATCCGGCCGGCCTCGATCTTGGAGAAGTCGAGGATGTCGTTGATGGTGCCCAGCAGGGAGCGGGCGGATTTGTTGATTATCCTTATATAGTTGGCCAGGTCGGGGGAAAGCTCCTTTTTTCCGGCCAGTCCGGCCATGCCGATTATGGCGTTGAGCGGGGTCCTTATCTCGTGGCTCATGTTGGCGAGGAATTCACCTTTTATCCGGCTTGCGGCCTCGGCTTCCCTCTTGGCCCGCTCGAGATCCACGGTGCGCGCCGCCACTTCCTCCTCCAGGTTGTCGCGGTGGCGCTGGGCCTGGCGTTCATGCTCATCAAGCCGGGCCAGGAGGTCGTTGAAGACCTCGATGAGCTGGCCGATCTCGTCCCTGCGGTCCACCTTGAGTTTCTGGGAGAAGTCCCGGCGGTCCCGCACCCGTTTCATGGCCTCGGCGAGCTCTTTCAACGGCGTGGTTATGACCCCTTGCAGGGTTATGGACAGCAGCACCGCCACCGCCATGGCCACAATGGTTGCGAACAGGAGGTTGGCGCCCAGTTCGCGGGTGCGCTGTTTCAGGGCCTCGAGGTCTGCCATCAGCATGACCGTTCCGATCGTGCGTCCGTCTATGCGTATCGGGGCCGTTGCCTCGATCAGGTTCTCAAACTCCGGGCCCGTGGACGGTCCTGTAAGTTTACGGGGCGCGTGGTCGCCGCTGGCGCGTTTCCGGAAGGTGAAAAGCCTGCCCTTGACGTCGTAGATGGCGGCTACATGCATGTGCCTGTTGGCCATCACGCTGGCGAGCAGCTCCGCGGCCGTGTCGCGGTCGTTGAATGTCAGGGCCGCGGTGGCGTTGCTGGCTATCAGGGCGGCGGTCCCCTGCAGCCGTTTGCGCAGCTCCCTGCGGGCGGCGTTCTGGTCGCGGATGGTGAAGATCAGGCCTGCGACCATTACCGCGAGAGTGGTCACCGAAACGATGAGCAATACAAGTTTGACCTTGATTGAGAATTTGGCCGAGTCGTTCATCTTTGTCTTGCCGGTTCTGCCGGGGCCGGAATCCGGTAACTGGAAACCACGGTCCTGGCTACCTGCAGAAGCCTGGCGCTGAGGCTGAGGTCGGACCTGTCGGCCGCGGCCTTGTTTATGTCTAGAACCAATCGGTGCTCCACCACTGAAAAGTTCACGATCCCTCCCAGGGAAAGAAAGTCGTCATCCTCGCCCACGCTCAGCACGCTGCGGTCGTGCAGCACGGGAAACAGTTTCTGCTGCCCGCGGCTTACGGGGCCGGCGATGAATACGAGATGGGAGTCCAGCAAGTCCTGGAGATCCGCTATCCTTACCGTTATCACATGCCCCTTTACGGTCCTGCCGCCGGACAGGGCGCGGGCGACGACCCTGGCCGCCGGCAGGCTGCCGCATATCCCGATCCGGAAAGGCTCTCCGGGATCGGGACGTTTTGATTCCGGCCAGGTGGTGAAGCGTATCAGATTGACGATAAAACCCGCCTTGACCATATACTCCCTGGAGAAACTGTCCGCTGCCGCGTTGCAGGGCGGCAGCCCGGCCACGAGAACGATAAGTATTGTGGCTGGCAGGAGCGGTTTCAGCATTTTCTGTTTTCCGGCCGTTTATCCGGGCCTGTGAGTGTCTTGACACAGGACTGATTTTTTTGTGCTGGCAATGGTGTCCCCTGGGCCAAGGGGCGCGATGCAAAAGTCCACATGCGGCGTCGCAGGCGGTCACGGACTTGCCCTTTCGAGTGTCTGTAACGGCTGCTGCGGCGCGTGGCGGCCCGGTTCACGTGGGCTCATGACCTTGGTCCGGCGGAGGCAATACGTTTGTCGATCCGTTTGTCAGTCTCGATGATTCTACCATGAATGAAAATACCCGCGGCAAGAAAAAGTCCTCCATGCAGAGGCGGGTTTTTATCGGAAAAAGAGCTGATTTTCCGGCCGGAAGCTGTGATATAATCGCCATTGTCACGCGCAGGCCGTAGCCGCATCGGTCAGGTAAAGGTTGCAGGGGGATGTCATCACCTTGATCAGAAGCAGCATGAAGAGTCTCTGTTTTTTCCAGGCGGTGGTCGCCGGGCTGGCCGTGGCGGGCAGTTGCGTGGTGTGCAGCGGCAAGGATTTCACCGCCATGAGCCTCGAGGAACTCCTGGCGGTGGAGATAGACTCGGCCTCGATCAGCGGCGGCGTCGCCTCGAGCGAGCCGGCCACGGTCTATCTCGTGGACCGTCAGGAAATGGACGACTACGGTTACCGCGACCTCAAGGACGTGCTCAGGAACCTCCCCGGCGTCACCTACGGCTATCCGCACTCATGGCTTCAGGGCGGCCAGAGGGGGCTGGCCGGAAGCTGGTCCACCAGCAAGATCCTGGTGAACGGCCTGCCCACCAACCTTCTCTGGTCCGGCGAGGCCTATATCTCGAACCAGTTCCCCCTGCACAACGTCAGGCGGGTGGAGCTGGTTCAGGGACCGGCGTCGGCTCTCTACGGCGCGGACGCCTTCAGCGGGGTTATCAACATAGTCACCGATACCCCGGAAAACTCCGAGGATTACAGTCGCAGCGAGGCTGCGGCCGCGAGCGTGGAGAAGAATTTCGACAACCGCTCCCTGTCGCTCGCCGCGGTCAGGCATTACGGCCGGGCCGGGTTCGCGCTCTCCGCCTACAGCTTCGAGGGCAACGGCCCGGACTACAGTGATTTTCTCGCCAGCAGCGACTACAGCCGGGTGAACACCGCCATCCGCGCCGATCAGCTGCGGGGAACGAGTCCCTACCGGGACGACGACCGGAGCACCACCGGCAGTTTCGTGTTTTCCTATGGCGACAGAGGCGCCGGCGCTGCCGGGGGGATATATTTTTTCCGCAACCACGACGGCGGCGGCATCGAGAACGCCGAACTCAGCTATACCGGCTTCAGGGACATCAGGGAACAGCTGCACGCCTTTCTCGAGTATCATTTCCGTCCGCGGAACTCTCCTCTTGCGCTCAAGGCGGAGCTGCACCGCCTGAACGAGGACGACCGGATCAGTTTCCAGTCCCGCAACGACACCTCGGTCCTGCCGCCGCCGCTGTATGAGTTCAGGATAGACGGCAGCCGGATGAACCGTGGCCGCGTTCAGGCTGATTACGATTTTGCCGGCGGTGTGAATCATCTTGCCGCTGGCGGTGAATACCAGGACGTGGAAATAGGCACTCCCACCTATCCCCCGGAAGATCTTTCCGCCCTTTATCCCTTTCTGCTCCAGCGGAAACGTTCGATCTTCGTCCAGGACCAGCATTTTCTGGCCGGAAGGAAACTGCGCCTTATCGCAGGCGGCCGTTACGACCATCACAACATATACGGCGAGGTCACCACCTTTCGCAGCGGCATAGGCTTCACCCCGGTTGCCGGCCTTGACCTCAAGCTCCTCTATGGCGACGCCTTCAGGGAGCCGACCGTGTTCGAGCTTTCCACCAACTCCCAGCTTTCCCCGGCCCGGATGCGCACCACCGAGTTCGCATGGGTATGGAGCCGGCCGGAGATGACGGTGCAGGGAGGGGCGTATTGGTCCAGGGCCAGCGACCTGATCGAGGAGGACCGGGGTGGCGGCAACGTCAGCCGCAATATAGGCACCACCAGGGTCAGGGGAGGGGAGTTCCTCGTCCGCTGGCGGCGGGGGGCGCTGGACGGCGATGTCTGGTATTCCCTGGTGGACCGGGACGATGAGCTGGACGTGCCGGAACATTCGGCCGGCCTGGGGATCGTCTGGCGTTTTTCCCGTTCTGCGAGCGCTGCTGTCCGCGGCCGGTACTGTTCCGGCGTTGACACCGAAGCCCTTGCCGCAGACTCATCCATCTTCCGGGCCCATGTGCCCGAGTACGCCAGCGTCGATCTGAACGTCACGGCCCGCAGGAGGCAGCTTCCCCATACCGGCGTGCTTGCCGACTACCAGTTTTCAATATTCAACCTTTTCGACCGCAGCAACTACTACCCCAACCTCAGAGGCCCGGATCCCATCATGTACCAGGCAGAGGGACGGGTGTTCAGCATGAAGGCGGTATTCTATTATTGAAAGCAGAGGCCGGGGGGCCAGGGATGCGCATGGCGCATGAGACGAGGAGGCGTAATGGCTGAATATCCGGATTTCGGCAGGGAGAGACGGAAGCATGAACGTTTGTCAAGGGATGGGCGGCTCACCTACGAAAGGCTCGAGGACGGCAGGCTTCCCTACTCAACGCCGGCCAACCCCGGCCGCCTGCTCGATATCGGCGGCGGCGGGCTGCGCTGCGTGCTCCCGGAAGAGGTGCGCAAGGGGGACCAGATGGTGATACGGCTGGAGTTCGACGGCTGGAAAGCGGAGGGGGATGACTGGCGTTACACGGGCAGAAGCGAGGACCGCAGCCTGCTCACCGTGCTTGCCCGGGTGATGTGGTGCGCCGCGGCGGACGGTGACGGTTTCGAGGTCGGCCTCTGTTTTACCGGCAGGGTGAACTGAGCGCCGCAGCGCGGTACCGGTCGGCAGGGTAGATACAACAGGACGGAAAGTTATGGAAAAGGAAAAGCCGGTTGTAAGACTTGAGATCTGTGAGGGATGTTTCCGCATTCCCACAGAGGAGGCGGTCTATCAGATAACCGTTGTCGGCGGCGCAAGCAGCGCCCACACGGTGGCGGAAAAGATTGTCGAGACCGAAGGGGCCGGGACAACAGGGATTGTCCCCGTGCCGGCCGGAGATGAAGATGACGATTATTACCGTGAGGTGTCCAACGACGTTTTTCATGATATCGGCCAGATGGCCAAGCAGCTGTCTGCCTCGATGATGGATCTCCCGGCCGAGGATCGCCGGGAAAAACGCAGCAACCTCGACGAGGCCGGCGAGAAGATCGAGGACGCCAAGGCCAAGCTCCGCGATGTCGTTGACATGACCGAGAAGGCGGCCATGGATATTCTCGACCAGGTGGAAAAGGTCCAGGCCCAGACCGGCGAGGTCAAGGAGGTTCTTTCCTTCCTCAGGGGCCATAAGGCTTTTCAGGCCGTCTCGCCCGGGGAAGGTGAGGCCGGCGAGGATGATGCCCCCACCGTTGCCGACGACATAGCCAGGGCGCGGGAATTGCTCGCCTCTCTGGAGGCCGCGGCTCCGGATTCCGGGGAGCGGGATGGGGCGCAAGCCGCATTTGAGTTCGATCTGGACACCGTGATCCAGACCATGTATGAGCTCTGCACCAATGAAGCGGTCAAGGGGCATCTGACCGCTGCCCGGGAGAAGGCCGGCGAGATCTTCGACCGGCAAGGGTTTGCCGCGGAACTGAACCGCAGGATCGCCGGGCTCTCCCCTGACGGCGACAACTATCTCGCCGTGCCGATCCCTGATCTCTTGGCCGCGATGGCCGGCAACTGTTCCGACCAGGCCACGATCAACCTTCTTAAAAACATGGACAAGAACCGCGCCGCCATCTTCCTCGACGGCACCGTGCCGCTCGAGGCCCGGCGCGCGGCCGCGGCAGAGGAGGAAGGCGGCCGCGCCGGCGCGGCGAGTAAGGATGAGATCATGGCCTTGCTCGAACGGGCCGAGGAAAAGGCGAGAAAGCTCGAGACCGCCGGTTCGCTTCCCGCCAATACCAGCGTCATGAGCCCGGAGGACAAGGAAGAGATCTTCGCCAAGATCGAGGAGGCCTTTTCCAAGGCGAGCGGCATCAACGTCGATACCTCGAAGATAACCGAGGTGCTCAGCTTCCAGGATCTCTCCGGCCAGCAGATAATGAAGATCATCAAGCTGCTTTCCGATTTCCAGGTGCAGCTCCTTGCCCTGATGGTCTCATTCGGTTCGCGGCTGAAATACAAGGAGGAGAACGCCGACCTCACCGTGGAGGAAAGCCGCAGGCTCGCCCAGGAAGAGGTGGACCGTTACCTGGGCGAAATCGATTCCGGCAAGGACGACGAGGACAACGGCGGCCCGCTCGACCAGGAAACGGTCAACCGGATGCTGGAGGAGTTCGGGTTCTGATATACCAGAAGACAGAACCCGGAAGACAGAAGCCGGAAGGGAGACAGGCCCGAAGATCCTGGTATGGGTCTTATCAGCCCGTTGAAAAACGTAGCGAGCGCAGATGAGGCAAGGAAAAATCCGGCGAAAAAGCGCAGTTTACATAGGGTAAATGAGCATTTTGAGCCGGATTTTGACTTGAGAATCATCAAGCGCAGTAGTTTTTCAACGGGCTGTTATAAGTCCTATAGGTCATATAACTCAAAAAAAAACGGCTGGTCAGTACCTGCTGACCAGCCGTTTTGTTTTCTGGAGGCGGCGATCGGAGTCGAACCGATGAATAATGGTTTTGCAGACCACTGCCTTAGCCACTTGGCTACGCCGCCGTTACTGAAAAATTGCCTTGCCTGTTCGGGCGGGTGGGAATAGATTCTTTTCCGCCCGGCTTGGCACTTTCAGCGGGGAATAATTTAAACACAGTTTTCTGTTTTTACAAGAGGAAAACTCTTTCTCCGGGGCGCTTCCCCGGTTGTGGATAACGGAGGGTGGCGATGAATCTTGTCGCAAGAATGGCCGGGGAGAACCGGGATCTGCTCGGCGAACTCGAAGAGAGGATCGGTTACCGCTTCTCCGACTCCGGCAAGCTCCAGCAGGCCCTGATCCACCGTTCCTGGGCCTTTGAGAACAACGCCGCCGGGGTTGACAACGAAAACCTCGAGTTCCTTGGCGATGCCGTTCTGGGGCTCTGCGTCGGCCACCTGCTTTTCCGCTCCTACCCGGGAATGCGCGAGGGCGAACTCACCCGCTTGCGCTCCTCCCTGGTCAACGAGGTCCATCTCGCCAGCCTTGCCCGGGACATAGAGCTTGGCCGCTACCTCTTCCTGGGCCGCGGCGAGGACAACTCCGGCGGCCGGGGAAAGGACTCCATCCTCTCATGCGCGGTGGAGGCGGTGTTCGGCGCGGTCTTCGTGGACGGAGGATTCGCCGCGGCCGACGCCATGGTGAAGCGGCTTTTCGCCCCAAGGATTGAGAAACAGCGGCTGGTGGTCAACTCCCTGGATGCCAAGAGCCGTCTCCAGGAAGTTACCCAGGACAGGTTTGGCTGCCAGCCGGTTTACATCCTGGAAGGAGAAAGCGGGCCTGACCATCAGAAGGTGTTCAGGGTGGCGGTGAGCCTTGATGGGGATATTCTGGCCCGGGGCGAGGCCGGCAGCAAGAAAAAGGCGGAGCAGGAGGCGGCCGCCGGGGCCCTGGAGAGACTTGTGGCCGGCGATGGAAAATGAGCGCCCCCTGGTAATTCCTTTTTTTGTAAGTCATGCCGGCTGCCCGTTCCGCTGCGTTTTCTGCGACCAGGAGGGCATAACCGGGAATAGCGGCATTCCATCGCCTGCCGCGGTGGCCGAGGAGACAGAAAGATGGCTGGCGGCCAGGAAGGGCCGCCGCGGTTCGGTGGAGGTGGCCTTCTACGGCGGCAGCTTCACCGCCATCGACCGCGGGATACAAGAGCGGCTGCTTGCCGCTGTTCGGCCTTTCCTTGCCGACGGACGCGTCAGCGGCGTGCGGATATCCACCCGTCCGGACTCTCTGGATTATGACACCCTTGAGTTTCTCCGTTGCCACGGGGTGCGGACCGTGGAGGTGGGGGTTCAGTCCCTGAACGGCGAGGTTCTTGCCCGGAGCGGCCGCGGCCACGGCCCTGAATGCGCCATGGACGCCGTTATCCGGCTCGTTGAGGCCGGTTTCGTTACCGGGGTTCAGCTCATGCTGGGCCTTCCGGGCGAGACCACGGCAACGGCCGTGGCCGGAGCGGAGAAGCTCGCCCGCCTGGGACCTGACCTGGCCAGGATATATCCAACCCTCGTCATCGAGAACACCGGGCTTGCCGCCCTCTTCAGCAGGGGAGCATACCGCCCCCTTTCTCTTGCCCGGGCGGTGGCGCTCACCGCTCGGATCGCAGGCATCTTTACGGACGCGGGCGTGCAGGTCATCCGTTGCGGCCTCCAGGCCGGTCCCGAACTGGAAAGACGGATAGTCGCCGGGCCCTGGCATCCGGCCTTTGGCGAACTTGTCCGTTCCCGGTTGCTCTTTCACCGGTTGAGGAGGGTGATGTCCCGTTCTCCAGGGCCTGTGCGCCTGCGTCTCAATCCGGCGGACGAGTCTGTCCTGCGCGGCCGCGGCAACTGCAACCTCGCCCGGCTCGAACGGCTGGCCGGGCCGGGGGGCCTCGCCTTTTCCTTTTCCGCCGCGGTTCCCAGGGGAGAGGTGTGGCCCGCCTGACCTCACAGCCGCTGCGCTGACCGAACTTTTCCGTAAAAGCCTGTGCCCTTTCTGGTAGAATTTCTTTGCGGATCTTGCGCGGGGAATCGTATTCCCGCGGTTGGACGCCTGAAATGAAGACAGTGAAATGGCGCGGATACTGATAATAGACGACGACAGGTTCATGTGCGAGACCCTGAAAAGGGTGTTCGAAGGCGAGAACCACGAGGTCCTGATTGCCGGAAACGGCCGGGAAGGGCTGGAGCTTTTCCGCCGCGAGCGGGCCGATCTCATAATCACCGATATCCTGATGCCGGAGAAGGACGGGCTTGAATCCATCGCCGAGCTCAAGTCCGAGTACCCGGGCCTGCCGATAATAGCCATCTCCGGCGGCGGCAGCAGGACTGGCGGAACGGAGTTCCTCGAGGCCGCCAGCATGCTTGGGGCCGACGAGGTGATGCGCAAGCCGCTTGTGATCCGCAGGCTGCTGGAGACCGCGGCCCGGCTGGTCGCCCGCGGCGGTGGTTGCGGGTGAGGGCTTTTATCCCGGAAAGACGATCCGGCGCTCCTGCGGAAGGTCGGGGTTGGCGCGGTAGAGCAGGCAGACCCGGCCGATGACCTGGGCCAAAACGCAGCCGGCCGCCTCTGCCAGGGCGGCCGCGGTTTCCTTGCGGCCTTGCGGGGCGTTTTCGCCGATCTTTACCTTGATCAGTTCGTGGGCCTTCAGATTTTCGTCAACGCTTTTGAGCAGGTTGTCGTCGATGCCGTTCTTGCCCACGAAGACCACCGGTTTCAGGTGATGCCCCAGGGCCCGGAGATGGCGGACCTGGGCCGAGGTGAGTTTTCCTTTCTTTTCAGGCAATTTTTTTCTCTGTTACTTTTGATTTTTTGCTTTTGACTTTTGCCTTCGGCCTCGTAACAAGGCTGCGGAAGCGGCCTTGTTACGAGGCCGTCACTACCTGACCAGGTCGTGGAATATCCTTACCCCGCCGACCCAGGTGCCGATCATGCTGCCGAGGCTGGTGAGCACGAAGACCAGCAGGATGCGCAGCAGCCTGTTTTGCCACCATGCCGCAGGCCGCGCCATGTCGGACAGGACGTTCTCCAGTTCCCCGACAAGCGGCGGGACGAGGAGGGCCTGGACAAAAGCGGTGACGTAGCCCGCGCCGATCACCGGGGTGAGGCTGGTCAGCGGGGCCGCGGCGAACCCGGCCGCGATGGTCAGGGGGTGGGCCAGGGCCGCGGCAGCGCCCATGGCGGCCGGGATTCCGTTGGCCAGCGTCCAGTAGACGATGTTGTCGGCCGCGGCCGCGGCGCCGTGTTTCACCGCGATGGCGGCCACGGCGGCGGCGATGGCGGCCGGCACCGACCAGCCTATTATTTTCGGCCAGGGGCCGGACGGGGGCACCTGGTTGAGTTCGGCCATCATCGCGCGGTTGTCGTGGTGTATGGCCCGCAGGAGGCCGGGCACGTGTCCCGCGCCCACCACGGCGAAAAGCCTTTTCCCTTCCGCCGCCTTGATCCTTTCGGCCAGGAAGATGTCGCGCTCGTCGATCAGTATCCTCTTGGTGTCGGGAAGCTCCCGGGCCAGCTCGCTCATCATCTCGGAGAGCAGGTCGCTTTCCTTGAGTTCCTCGATCTTCTCCTCGCTTATCTCCTCGGTGGAAAAGAGGCTCGCAAGGAGCACGGCCGCGAGCTGGATCTTCTTCCACCACGAAGTCGCCCGCCAGGCCCGTTTCAGTGTGACACGCACGTCGCGGTCGCAGAGATGCGCCTTTATCCCCATCTCCTCTGCCGCCCTGGCAGCGGCGAGCTGTTCCTCGCCCGGCTTCACCCCGAGCCGGTCTCCAAGACGGCGTTGGAACGAGGCGAGGATCAGGTTGACCATCAGGGTGGCCATCTGTTTCTTGCGGATGACCTCCTTGAGGTTGAGCCTGCGGAAACGCTCCTCGTCCGTAAGGGCGGCGTAGCGCTGCGGATCCAGCTCCAGGCAGACCGCGTCCGGAGCCAGTTCACGGGTCAGCCGGTCCGCAAGCTCCGCCGACTTCCTCGATACATGGGCCGCGCCCAGGACCACGACCTCGCGGCCGTTGTCGAGAAAGACCCTGACGGCCTCCCGCGGCAGGGAGACGGGTATGGTTTCGTCCCGGCTCATCTTCAGCGGATGTAGAGATAACGCTTTATCTTCTGGGTGGCGGTCTTCAGAAAGGGCTCGCGGCGCTCGCTTATCCTTTTCACCCGGCTGTTGGCGGAGAGTTCGCTGTTTACCCTGTCCCGCAGCTCCTCGAGCATCCGTCGGATGGCGTTCTCCCCGGGAGAGGCGAAGTTCTGGTCGATGTAGTCGTAGTCGGGATGGACCAAGGCCTCGACCGCGCCGTTGTTTTCTATGACAAGAACTTCCGCCACCAGGGGGGATGCGGCGAATTTGGCCTCGATGATCTCCGGGTAGATGTTTTCGCCGTTGGCGAGGACGATGACGTTCTTCGCCCGCCCGGTGATGTGAAGGCAGTTGTTTTCGTCGAGGAAGCCAACGTCGCCGGTGTCGAGCCAGCCCTCCTGTAGAACCTCGGCTGTGAGGTCGTCGCGGCCGAAGTATCCCTTGAAGACGTTGACCCCGCGGACCATTATGGTCCCTTGGCTGTCCTCCTCCCGTTCCTTTTTTATCCTCACCTCCACCCCCGGCACCGGGTGGCCCACCGAGCCGGGGGTGACGTCCGCCCCCAGCGGCCCGGCCGCGATCAGCGGGGATGCCTCGCTCAGGCCGTAACCGCAGACAAAGGGAATGTCCGCGTCGCGGAGGAAGTCCTCGGTCTCCCGGTCAAGGGCGGCGCCGCCGATGGCGATTGCCTTGATGGACCCGCCAAGCGCCTGAATGAGCCCTTTGCCCGCCTTGCGCATGACCAGCCTGCGCAGGGGCGGCAGATAGCGGCCGCCCCTGAATATGAGGCTTTTCTCGATCTGCGGTTTTATCCTCTTGCGGTAGATCTTTTCTATTATCAGCGGCACCATGATCATCACCTGCGGTTTCACCCGCGCGCAGATGTCGCGGAGCAGGGCCGGGGTGGGGATGATGCCGGGGTAGAACACGCTTGCGCCGCTGATTAGCGGAAGCATGAATCCGATGGTGAATTCATAGGCGTGGGCCAGGGGCAGAAGGGAGAGAAAACGCCACGGCTGGTCGAGATGGACGACAAAGGTGGCGGAACGGACATTGGCCATCAGGTTGCCGTGGGACAGCATCACTCCCTTGGAATGTCCGGACGTTCCGGAGGTGTATAGGATGACCGCGGTGTCGCCGGGTTCGCTTTCCGGCAGCTCCGCCCGCGGGGCCTCCTCCTCGAGCAGTTCCTCAAGCCTATGCCAGCCTGCGGGGCAGGAGGCCTGGACGTCCGGCATCATTACCACGGTGTGGTCGCCGATGTTTTCCAGCTCGGCCACCCGGTCGGCGAGCTGGGCCGAGACGAAGACGAATGCAGGGCCGGTTTCGCGGATGACGTGGTGGACGTCTGCGGCCGGAAAATCGGGCAGCAGGGGGACGATCACCCCGCCCGCGGCCAGGGTGGCGAGATGGGTCACCCCCCACCAGGGGCTGTTTGTGGCCAGCAGGACCACCCGGCCGCCGGGGACGAGGCCCCTGGCCCGCATCACTCCGGCGAGACGCTCGATATTTTTCCAAAGCTCGGCGTAGGTGAACTCGCAGCCGTCTGCGGCCAGGGCCGGGCGGTTGCGGAATCGCTCGCAACTCTCCTGTATCAGTTCCGGTATGTTCCTGGACATGTCGTTGAGTCCGTTACGGGTTCATTCCGCGTATGAGGTGATGAAAAAAATTGAAGTCGTGATCATAATCCATTAGATTCCAATAGCAAAATTTTTGCGGGAGAAACATGACTGATCCGTAAAAAAGTCCGCACTGCGGCCTTTTTACGGGTCCATAATAAAAAACTCCGAGCCGAAGGGCCTACGTCCGCTGGGATATGGTCCGAGGCCGACAGGGTTGGGCGGGAAACGGCCCAGCCTCCCGTGTTTGGAAAGGAGAGATCATGTTTTTTCATTCCTGTGCCCCTGCCGTGTCAGGCGGGCTGGCCGACCGTTACGGCCGTAATATAACCTATCTCCGGCTCGCGATCACAGACCGCTGCAATCTCCGTTGTCGCTACTGCATGCCTCGCGGGGGCATCGATCCGGTTCCCCACCACGAGATCCTCAGCTACGAGGAGATGCTGCGCCTGGTTAGAATCCTGGCCGCATCCGGGATCGTAAAGGTCAGGGTTACCGGCGGCGAGCCGTTCGTCCGCCGCGGCTGTGTCGATTTTCTCCGGGCACTGAAAATGGTTCCCGGAGTGCGGAGCCTTCACGTCACCACCAACGGGGTAGCCCTTGTTCCGCATCTGGACGGGCTTTCAGCCCTCGGGCTCGACGGGATCAACCTCAGCCTCGACACTATTGACCGTGGACGTTTCCTTCACCTCTGCCGCCGGGATTTTTTCCCCGAGGTCTGGGACTCCCTGACCGGTGCCCTGGAGCGCGATATTCCGGTCAAGATCAACACCGTGGTCCAGGACGATACCCCTGATGAAGACATAGTGGCCATGGCCGGGGTCGCGGACCGTTTCGGGATCACGGTCAGGTTCATAGAGAAGATGGCTTTTTCCGGAGCGGATGGCCCGTCCGGGGCATCCGGCCGCCTGCGCGACCGGCTCGCCGCCCTGTTCCCGGCCATGGTGGAGATGGCGCAGGCGTCGCCGTCAACGGCCCGGCTCTTTTCCATTCCCGGCAAGAATGGCCGCATAGGGCTGATCGAGGGCCGCTCGCGCCGTTTCTGTTCCACCTGCAACAAGGTTCGGATCACCCCGGTGGGGATGCTCAAGGCCTGCCTCTACGACAACGGCGTCCTCGACCTGCGGGAGATGCTGCGTTCCGGCGCCAGCGACGCCGAGATCGGGGCGGCGGTGCGGCGGGCGGTGGCCGGCCGGGCCGAGAACGGCCTCGTCACCGAGGCGGAGTGCGGCCGGGTGCGCGAGCCGTCCATGGCCAGTATCGGAGGCTGAGATGGAACACCTGGCGGTCTCCATATACCTCCTGGCGGCGTTTTTTTTATTAGTGGCCTTTTTCTACTCCTCGGTGGGGCTCGGCGGCGGCTCGTCGTACACCGCCATTTTGGCCCTGGCCGGGGCCGGGCCCCAGGTGATACCCATGGTCTCCCTGGCGCTGAACCTGATGGTAACCACCATCGGCGCGCTCGTCTTTCTCGGCCGTGGCCACGGACGGGCCAGGCTCATCCTCCCCTTTCTGGCCACCTCGATCCCCATGGCCTATGTCGGCGGCACGCTCCACCTGCCCCGGACCCTGTTCTATCTGCTTCTCATGGTCTCGCTGCTCTTTGCCGCGGCCAGGATCTACTTCCCCGGCAAGGCCCGGCGCCTCGACCTCGGCCCCGGGGCGAGACTGGCCCTCTCGCTCGCCGCCGGGGCCCTGCTCGGGCTCGTCGCCGGGATTTGCGGGATCGGCGGCGGGGTGTACCTCGTGCCCCTGGTCATCCTTCTGGGGCTCGGCAATGAACGGGAGGCCGCGGCCTGCGGGGCTTTTTTTATTTGGGTCAACTCCCTGGCCGGGCTGGTTGCCCGTCTCCGGTTCAACACCATCGATCTCGCCCCGTTCGCGCCGCTGGCGCTGGCAGTGGTGGTCGGCGGCGCCCTGGGCTCGTCCCTGGGGGCGGGACGTTTCTCGGCCCGGACCATGCAGCGGATTCTCGGTTCCATCCTGATCGTGGCGGTGGTTTTTCTTGCCCGGAAAATAAGTTAGGAGACAACGATGATCGACGTCAGTCCCAAGTTCAACACCCTGCGTTACGCCCGGGCCGAGGGTTTTCTCTATGGCGGTCCCGCCACCATGAAACGGGTGGCCGACAGGAGCGTGCCCAAGGGCGACGTGCTCGAGGTGGCCCGGGCCGCGGGGATCGCCGCGGCCAAGAAGTGTTCCGAGTGGATAGTGTTCTGCCACCCCATCCCCCTCGATTGGGTCGAGGTCTCCTTTGAGGTCGGGGAGGATTGGCTCAAGGCGGTGGTCGAGGTGCGATCGGTGTGGAAGACCGGGGTGGAGGTGGAGGCGATCACCGGGGTCACCGGCGCCCTCCTGAACGCCTACGACATGCTGAAGCCCCTGGACCAGTCCCTGCGGCTGGGCGACATCGGGGTGGTGAGGAAGAAGGGCGGCAAGAGCGATTTCAGCGACAGCTTTGCCGAGCCGGTTGCGGCCGCGATCCTGGTGATAAGCGATTCCACCTTTGCCGGTGAGAGGAAGGACACCTCCGGCCTGGTCATCCGGGAGTTTCTCGCAAAACAGCCGGTGGAGGTGAAGGTGTACGAGATCCTGCCCGACGACGAGGAGCGGATCGCGGCCCGGCTGCGGGAACTGGCCGACAGCGGGGAGGTGAGGCTGGTCTTCACCACCGGCGGCACCGGCCTCGGCCCCCGGGACCGCACCCCCGAGGCCACCCTCAAGGTGATCGACCGCACCGTGCCCGGGGTCTGCGAGGCCGTCCGCCGCCACGGCAAGGACCGCACCCCCTATGCCATGCTCTCCCGCGGCGAGGCCGGGGTGCGGTCC
>JALWTY010000145.1 GCA_026993265.1 Desulfobacterales bacterium | reverse complement strand
CCAGACCAGGCAGACCCTGCTCTCCGGCATGGGCCAGCTCCACCTCGAGGTCTGCGCCGAGCGGGTCAGGCGCAAGTTCGGGGTGGAGATGAAGCTCTCCCCGCCAAAGATCCCCTACAAGGAGACCATCCGCGGCAAGGCCAGGGCCCAGGGCAAGCACAAGAAGCAGACCGGCGGCCACGGCCAGTACGCCGACAGCTGGATCGAGATCGAGCCCCTGCCGCGCGGCGGCGGCTTCGAGTTCGAGGACCGCATCGTCGGCGGGGTCATCCCCAAGCAGTTCATCCCGGCGGTGGAAAAGGGGGTGCTGGAGGCGATGGAACGGGGCATCCTCGCCGGTTATCCGGTGGTGGACGTCAAGGTCGCCCTGGTGGACGGCTCCTTCCACTCGGTGGACTCCTCGGAGATGGCCTTCAAAATCTCAGGCTCCCTGGCCTTCAGGAAGGCGGCCGAACAGGCGGGCATGGTCCTGCTCGAACCGGTGATGAACATGACCATCAGGGTGCCCAAGGAGTGCGTCGGCGACATCATCGGCGACCTCAACTCCCGCCGCGGCCGGGTCATGGGCATGGACTCGGGCGAGCGCTGCGAGGTGATCACCGCCCAGGCGCCCCTGGCCGAGATCCAGACCTATGCCAACGAGCTTACCTCGATAACCGGCGGCCGCGGCGAATTCAGCACCGAGTTCTCCCACTACGAGGAGGTCCCGGCCAATCTGGCGGAAAAAATAGTGGCGCAGGCCAAACAGGACGCAGCCTGAAAAGGCGCGGCAGCCCGGATCAGCGATTCGATAGCGGGCCTGATGCAGGGAGGCGGTGAACAACAGTACGAAACCGCCACTGATTCAGGAGAAAAAGGCAAAAAAAGGCCGTCCCAATCCGGGACGGCCTTTTTGATTGACAACTGTTCTGCCGGCTTTCAGCGGAAGCACTCACCGCACTCGAGCTGGACCTCGGGATCGCCATCGCCGCGGGCAACCACCTCGCCGATGACGTAGGGCTGTTCATCCAAGGCGGCGAGCTGGAAGGAAAGATCCTCCACCACCTCGGGGCGGACCACCAGGATCATGCCGATGCCGCAGTTGAAGGTGCGGCACATCTCCTCGGGTGACACCCCGCCCTTTTCCTTGAGAAAACGGAACACCGGCGGCACCGGCCAGGTGCCCGCTTCCAGCCTCACCCCGCAGCCATGGGGCATGATGCGGGGAATATTGTCGAAGAAACCGCCGCCGGTGACGTGGATCAGGCCCTGGACCGGAAAATTCTTGATGATGTTCTTCACCGCCGGAACGTATATCCGCGTGGGCTTGAGCAGTTCCTCCCCCAGGAGACAGCCGAGCTCCGGTACGTGACCGTCAACCCGGAGGCCGAGGTCGTCGAAACATATCTTGCGCACCAGGGAATAACCGTTGCTGTGCAGGCCGCTTGAGGCAAGGCCGATGAGCTTGTCGCCCACCTTGATGTCGGAACCGTCGATTATCTTTTCACGCTCGACTATGCCGACCACGAATCCGGCGAGGTCGTAGTCCCCCTTGCGGTAAAGTCCGGGCATCTCGGCGGTCTCGCCGCCGATGAGGGAGCAGCCGGAGATCTCGCAGCCCTTGGCGATGCCTTTCACCACGTCCGAGGCCACATCCAGATCAAGCTCGCTTACGGCGAAGTAATCGAGAAAGAAGAGGGGCCGGGCGCCGCTGACGACAACGTCGTTTGCGCACATGGCCACAAGGTCGATGCCGATGGTGTCATGGCGGCCGCAGAGCTTGGCCACGTTGAGCTTGGTGCCGACCCCGTCGGTGGAGGAGACCAGCACCGGATCCTTGTAGTTGAAGCCGCCAAGGGCAAAAAGCCCGCCGAACCCGCCGATGTCGGTGAGCACCCCCCGCCTGAAGGTGGCGCTGACCATCGGTTTTATCCTGTTTACGAACTCGTTGCCCTTGTCGATGTCGACGCCGGCCTCGGCGTATTTCGACCTGTTATCGCTCATTTCCGTATAAGTCCTGACCTGATGGATTGTGTGAACACTGTCCGGCCCGCAGGACCGGGGAAGGAGACTGTTTTTAACGTCCGGGGTGGAAAAAGTCAACGCCCCCCACTCCCGATTACAATGCATTTGCCGGATGCAGGCAAGTAAATATGACGGCCCGGCGGCCGCTTTCAGAAGTCGGAAGACAGAACCCAGAGGACAGAAGGAGGATGAAGACAATTGCATGGCACTCGGATCGCCCGGCGCCACCGGTCTCTGTCTTCTGTCCTCTGACTTCTGATATCCATCACCCATCAGCCATCCCCAATTGACCGCGGCGGGGTTATGGTTTATTGTTACCGTTTGGCGTCCGGCAACGGGCCGTCTGCGGCGCCGGCGTTCGTGTCCCGCCGAGCGCCCGTCGTATTTTTAGCAGGTAACAGGAAACCAGATCACCAGGAAAGACAAGATGATACTCACCGACGAACTCCTTGAATTCATCGAGGAGGAACACCTCTGCCCCCACTGCAACACGCGGATGACCCCGTGCCACACCCCTCCCCTGCACGTGGGCGACGGCCTCGGCTGGGGCAGCCCGGTGTTCATGATCTGCCTCAACAATGACTGCAGCCTGTACAAGAAAAGCTGGCAGGAGTTCGAGGAGCGCTACGGCCACGTGGCCTCATGCCGCTACATGCTCCTGCCCGGAGCGGACAAGGGCGAACCGATAATGGTGGCCAGCTGCGACGCCTATACCGGCTGCATCATCGACGTGGAAGAGGAGAGAAGGCGCAACCAGCGGCGGCAGAAGGAAAAGGAGGCGGTGGCCGCGCTGGACACCTGCGTGGCCGATGGCAATCTCGCGCCGGTCATGCTCCTCATCCTGGACGAGAACGCCAAGGTGGAACACCGGGAACGGGCCTGTTCGCTGCTCGACCGGATCAACGACATCGCCTGCGTCGATCCTATCCGCAACCACGTGTTCAGGCACACCGAGATCGGCCAGCTCGCCAACATGGCGGTGGACCGGATCCTGAAAGCCCACAATCTCAAGGAGTGCCCCCACTGCGCCGAGCTCGTCAAGGCCAAGGCCAGCGTATGCAAGCATTGCGGCCGTGACCTGTAGCAGCCCGTTGATAAACGTAACGAGCGCGGACGAGGCAAGGAAAAATCCGGCGAACAAGCAGCTTACTTTGGAGTAAATGAGCATCTTGAGCCGGATTTTGACACCGCATCGTCAAGCGCAGCAGGTTTTCAACGGGCTGGCATCACCGGCTTTTCTCTTGCCAAAGGCGGGACAATCTATTAAAAAGCAGGCCTGTTTTTTTGAGTGGTGAGCGTGGCTCAGTTGGTTAGAGCACCGGGTTGTGGCCCCGGAGGTCGTGGGTTCGAGTCCCATCGCTCACCCCATGAAAATATCACATTAAGGGTTGCGGCCGCGCCGTAGCCCTTATTGTTTTTCCACCCAAGGGAAGATGACCGGAGAAGAGAACGGCCCAATCCTCGCCTGCCGGGCGTGCGGCGGCCGCGCCGTGATAAGGGGCAGGTGAGCCGGGGCCAGCGTGGTCTGCACGGAGTGCGGATACGAAACCGGCGCGGCGGAATACCGCGACGAGATAAACGCCTGGCAGGAGCGGGTCTGCTCCCTCTACCAGCCCGAGCCGCCCGGAGCCCGGCGGGAACGGTGACACGGCGGCATTACGGAACGAACAGCACAAGCCAGACACAATCTTTTGCACCTCTCAAGGAGACCGTGACCATGGACAAGACCGACCTCACCTTCACAAGCGAAATCTTCGACACCGAGAACATCCGGCTCGCCGACACTGAAGAGACCGTGGTCAGGGGCGGACGCGACAAGTTCCACCTTCTGCCCAAGGCGTTCACCGGCATCGAGAAGATCGGCTTCATCGGCTGGGGCTCCCAGGGACCGGCCCAGGCCCAGAACCTGCGGGATTCCCTCGAGGGCACCGGCATCAAGGTGGCGGTCGGGCTCAGGCAAGGCAGTTCATCCATGGCCGCGGCCCGCGAGGCCGGGTTCCGCGAGGAAGACGGCACCCTGGGCGAGATGTACGAGGTCATCCGCACATCCGACATGGTCATCCTCCTGATATCGGACGCGGCCCAGGCCGAGAACTACAAAAAGGTCTTCGACAGCATGAAGGACGGCGCCACCCTCGGCCTCTCCCACGGTTTCCTTCTCGGCTACCTCGACAGCATCGGGGAAAAATTCCCGGCCAACATCAACGTCATCGGCGTCTGCCCCAAGGGCATGGGCCCGTCGGTGCGCAGGCTCTACGTCCAGGGCAAGGAGGTCAACGGCGCAGGAATCAACTGCAGCTTCGCGGTGGAGCAGGATATAAACGGCCGCGCCACCGACTACGCCCTAGCCTGGGCCGTGGGCATCGGCGCGCCCTACGTCTTCAAAACGACCCTCACCTCCGAGTACAGAAGCGACATCTTCGGCGAGCGCGGCATCCTTTTGGGCGCGGTCCACGGCATTGTCGAGGCCCTGTACCGCAGGCTGGTGATGGAGAAAGGCGTTGCCGAGGAAGAGGCGTTCAAGGCAACGGTGGAGAACGTCACCGGCCCCATCAGCCGCACCATCTCCCGCGAGGGGATACTTGCTGTCTACAACAGGTTCGACGGCGAAGACAAGGAAACCTTCGAGCGCATCTATTCCCTCTCCTACCGGCCCGCCTTCGACATCCTCCTCGAGATCTACGACGAGGTGGCGAGCTGCAACGAGATCAGGAGCGTCATCATGGCCGGCAAGCGCCACGAGCGCTTCCCCATGGGCACCATCGACGGCACCAGGATGTGGAAGGTGGGAGAAAAGGTCAGGGCCGAGCGCAAAGGCGACCCGGACCTCGATCCGATGACCGCGGGCATGTACTGCGCCACCATGATGGCCCAGATCGACCTGCTCATCGAGAAGGGCCACTGCCTGAGCGAGGTGGCCAACGAGTCGGTCATCGAGGCGGTGGACTCCCTCAACCCCTACATGCACCACAAGGGCGTGGCCTTCATGGTGGACAACTGCTCCACCACCGCCCGCCTCGGCTCGCGCAAGTGGGCCCCCCGCTTCGACTACAACCTCAGCCAGCAGGCCCTGGTCGATTTCGACAGCGGCAAGCCGGCCGACGGGAAACTCATCGACGAGTTCCGCAACCACAAGATCCACCA
>JALWTY010000144.1 GCA_026993265.1 Desulfobacterales bacterium | reverse complement strand
CCCTGCCTGTCCATCAGTTCGAAGTCGTAGTAGGGGAACGCGCCGGCATCGTATTTCCCGAAATAGACGCCGTATATCACCTTCTCGTGTTTGAACGCGCCGGTGGGGATGGTGGAGAAGGCCAGTTCCTCGTCCGGGTCGAAGCCGAGTTTCTTCATCGCGTATATCTGGCTCAGGTATCCGGTGGGAGCCAGCATGGGGCCGAAGATCATGCTCTTTCCCCGGAGATCCTTTATATCCTTGATGCCGCTCTTTTTAAGCACCGCCACGAGCCCGCGCGAGCGGTCGCCCAGTTCGCCGCGTTTCTCCACCGCGAGGATGTCGAGTCCGTAGTAGCGGTGGAACATGATGTAGAGCAGGGAGTTTGTATGGGTGAAATCGAGATCCTTTATCCGTTCGGAAAACCTCACCGTGTCGATGGGAACGGCCTCGAACCGCGCTCCGAGCCTTTTGCCCAGCCATGCAGTCAGCGGCGCGAAACGGTGCATGGTCTCCTCGGTGGAGTTGCATATCATGTAACCGATCCGGTAGACCGGCCCCTTTTTCTTCTCTCCGTTGCCGGAACAGGAAACGGAAAGGAAGGCGGCAAGGACTGTCGTGACGAGCAGGGCGGTGAGCCTGGGTGTGCGCATTGGTCGTATTGGAAGCAGGGAAGAGGTTTGGAAATATCCGTTTTTCTTGTTAACTATTAAGAGTTACCTTGAAAGCCCGTCAAATTCAAACCTTTCACCGTAAAAGGGGTCGCTTATGAGAAAGACAACGCTGCTCAACTATCTGTTTCCCCTTGTCATGTCCTTCTTCATGGTATCTCAGGCCGCCTCGCAGCCCCAGATGGCTGGTGGCGAGGAAGACCAGAACATCGGCAGGCTCACCGGCGTCATAGTGGACGAATCCAACAAGATCATCGCCCCTGGATTCGTGGCCCTGTTCAAGAGCGAGAAATACGAACCTCACGACTACGGCTCGAGCAGACGGTCGCCCGAGATGATCGCCTTCATCCGCGAGGACGGCAGGTTCACCGCCCCGGTCGCGCCCGGAAGCTATTACCTCGGCGTCATTCCCCGCAAGCTCGGAAAAAGGCCGGGGCCGCCGAAAAAGGGGGAAAAACGCCTCTCCGCCTTCACCCCGGACGGCAAGTACCGGATATTTCACGTGAGAAAGGGCGAAACCGTGGATCTGGGCCGGGTCACGGTGCGGGAGCCGGGTCAGTTCAGGGAGCTTTCCAGGTTTTTCACCGTCACCGGCCGGGTGCTGGATGAAAACGGCAAGGGCGTTGCCAGCGCCCTGGTGATGGCAAAGATCAGGTACGAGGACCCGAAGCCGTCGTTCATCAGCGATCCGGCCGGGCCGGACGGAGCGTACAGCCTGAAACTGCCGCCGGGCAAATATTATTTCATCGCCCGCCAATCGCTTACCATGGCCGGGCGTCCCGATCCCGGCAGCCCCATGGGGGTGCTGGGGCAGACCAAGCCGGTGGGTATCGGCGGCAAGAGCGATGAGCCGCCCGCCTTCATCGTCGGCCGGCCCGGCGATCATTTCGAGCATGTTGACATCACCATGTTCAAGATCCCGGTGCCCGAGGAACGCCGCCGCGAGATCGAGGCCCAGGTGCAGGCCAACAGGATAGACAAGTCGAGCCTGCCCTCGAGCCTGCCCCTGAAATCGCGCGGCATCATGCGCTGACATGTGCCGCCCGGAGTCTTCCGGGCGGCTTTTTTGATGGACCCGTAACAACGGGTCCATCATCCGCCGCAGGACGCGGCGGCGAAATTGCGCTGTTTGAAAAAAACTGCGTAATTTCGGGAGGAAAGCCGAAGCTACGCTTTGGCTTTCCGTTGAGTAACAACGGCAGGAAGCCGTTGTTACGAGTCAATCTTTTTTGATCTGCCGGATGTTTTTCAGAGCCGCAATAGCGTTACTGCTCGCCTTTCTTCTTCCTGTCAGCGCCCGGGCCCTGGTCATATCCGGGGACACGGTCTGGCAGGGCAGGGTGGAGGTGAAGGGAGACGTTTACGTGCCCGAGGGCGTGGTCCTCACCGTTGCGGCCGGAACCGTGGTCACTGTTCATAAGGCCGCCACCACAAGCATCGACCCGGAGTTCATCTCCCCGGCAACCGAGATCATGGTCCGGGGGCGGATGAAGATTCGCGGCACCCGCGCCCGGCCCGTGCTATTCCGCGCCGCCGGCAGCGACGGCGAGGGCTGGGCCGGGATAGTGGTTGCCGGTTCCGGCCGCGTGGAGGCGGAGCACGCGCGCATCAGCGGAGCACACGCCGCGGTCGAGCTCCTTGGCGCGGAACTCGTGGCCGCGGCCTGCGAGTTCTCCGGTAACCGTTACGGGCTGGTGGCTCAGGGAGGCAGGGCCAGGGCCGTCCTTTCCGCATGCCGGGTGACCGGCAACGAGTACGGGATCATGGCCTTTTCCGGCGCGGCGGTGTCGACCGATGCCACCGAGGTGCGCGCCAACCGCCGCGTCCAGATGGCGAAGATGTCGTCGCGGCCGGCCGTGGTGGCGCCTATGGAAATGGCTGCCGTGCGTCCGTCCGGCCCGGTGGACCGTTACCGGGACGCGGTCCTCGCCGGGGACACGGTCTGGAAGGGGCGGGTGGTGATTGAGGGAACCGTCCGCGTTCCTGACACGGCAAGGCTGATAATCCTTCCCGGTGCCGAGATCTCTTTCGCCTTCAGGGACACCAACGGCGACGGCATCGGTGAATCCGGCATCCAGGTGCAGGGCGCGATCATCGCCAAGGGCAGGCCTGAGGCCCCCATTGTCTTCCGCGCCGCCAGCGGCAGCCGCGCCGGCCTCTGGGACGCCATCAACATCCTCGGCAGCGACCGCACCAGAAACCTCATCGAATACTGCCTGATCGAAAACGCCTATCGCGGCCTGCACCTGCATTTCGCCAACGCCGGCGTGAGTCATACGGTCTTTTGCCGCAATTTTCGCGGGGCCCAGTTCCAGGAGTCCCTGGTCTCCTTTGACAACGTCGATTTCCACGACAACTCCAGCGCCATCCAGGCCCGCGATTCCGATCTTTCCATCCGCGCCAGCCGCGTGTTCGCCAACCTTGCCGGGGTCAACCTCTTCCGGGTCAGGCTGGATGCGGCCCGCAGCATCATCGCCAACAACATGAGAAGCGGCCTGCGGATAAGGGAGGGGACGGCAAGGATCGAGAACAACCTGATCGCCGCCAACCGCACCGGGATTTCCATCTCGGACCTCTACTCCGGCAGCTTCACCGCCAACGTTGTCCACGCCAACCTCGAGACCGGCATCCTCTGCCGCCGCAGCGACGGAATATCCATAAACGGCAACATAATCACCCGCAACCGGGGCGACGGCGTCCGGTTCATGGACGCCCGGGCGCAGGCGAGCGGCAACCTGATCGCCGCCAACGGCTGGCAGGGGGTGCGGGCCGAGCGGTTCAGCGGCGTTCTTCAGAACAACAACATCACCGCCAACCAGGGCTATGCCGCCGGAATCGAGGGCGGCATGGACCTTGACGCGCCGGACAACTGGTGGGGCGGGGACGACGTTGCTGCGGCCGTCTGGGACGGGGAAGACGTCCCCGGCCGGGGCCGGGTGAGAATCGGCGGAATCAGGAAAGAACCGGTCGCCGTGGCCTGGTCCCTCGATGCGGTGCGGGTGGACGCGGTATGGGCCGGGAAGGTGCTGGTGCCCGCCCGCCCCCGGCCGCTCACCGTGGTCCGGGGGGCGTCCGTCTCGGTCCGGCCCGGCACGGTGGCCGCTTTTGCCGCGGGCGCGGGCCTCAAGGTCTACGGTGATCTCATTGCCCGGGGCACGGCGGAGAAAAGGATACGTTTTACCAGCGCCGGGACGAAGCGTCCCGCTTCCTGGGGCGAGATCAGCATCGAGCGCAGCCAGGCCAGCGCGGTGGAGAACTGCGATTTCGAGTACGCCACCTGGGGGATGCACTGCCATTTCGTGCCCATAACCATCAGGGGGTGCCGTTTCATGGACGGCGACGGCGGCATCCGGTTTCGCAGCGGTCCCATGCGGATAGTGAACAACCTGTTCCTGCGCAACCGTATCGGCATCCGCGGTTTTTTCCCCGAGGTGACAATCGCGGAAAACGAGTTCAGGGACAACGAGATAGCCGTGTTCATCCGCCAGGGCGGCGGCGGCGCGGAGCTGCACCGCAACAACTTCATCGCCAGCCGCCGTTACGATCTCAGGCTGGGGGATTTCAACAACGAGGACGTGGATGCGGCCGGAAACTATTTCGACGGCCCCCCGCAGGTATTCGACGGCCGCCGGGAACCGGGCATCGGCATGGCAAGGCTGGGACGGATGCTGGCAAAACCGCTCAAGGTGCTGTCATGGCTGCCGGAAAACTGATTTTCCCGTTTCTTGCATGGCTGGCCATGCTTTTTCCCTTTTCGGGACCGGCGGCTGCGGATTCCGGCGGTTCCGCGGTTCTCCACGGACGCATCCTCGACATGGCCGCTGAACCGGTGGCCGGGGCCGAGGTGAGGGCGTTTGCCTCTGACGATGTCCGCCGTCCGGCGGATTTCGCCTCGCCGTTGAGCGAGGTTGACGGGCTGTACCGCGTGGTTCTGCCTGCGGGGCGTTACTGGCTGGTGGCAGTGGCCCGCGCCGGCGCCAGCCGTTACGGGCCGCTCGGCCCGCGGGACCGCCATTCGGGCGCGCCGCAGGTGGTGGAGCTCGATCCGGGCGAGGATCTGGAAATGGATTTCACCGTCATGACTCTGAAGGAGGCGGCCATCAGGGAGGTGAGACGGAACCAGGCTCTCGTGCGGGTGTCGGGCCGCATCCTCGGCGCGGACGGCGTTCCCGTGGCCCTGGCCTGCGCCCTGGCCGACCGCCGGGCGCGGCCTTCCGGCATCCCCGCCCATGTCTCGGCCTGGAGCGACGCCGACGGCGCCTATGTGCTCTATCTGCCGAAAGGGCGGATGCATCTTGGCCCAAGCCTTGGTTTTCCGCCTGAAAGTGGTTATTCTCTTCCTCTGGAGATTGAACTGGACCGGGATGTGACCGGCGTGGATCTTGTTCTGCCGGCCGGAGCCGCCCCTGAGGACAATGGCAGTGGAGGATAGTTTGGCACCGTCCTGAATCCGTGACTTCGGGAAGGGGGCAGATGCAAGGAGGCGACGATGTTGATAACACCTGGGTATGTCAGGGAGTCGCCGACGCAGCAGATGCGCCGTTCCCGGACGCCCGTAGGGCGGCGTGGTGGGATTTCCGCCATTGGCCGGGGATGACTGTAGGCGCATGAAATCAGACGGTTACGTTAAACAGCGGCGCGAAGCTGTCACGGGTTCGGGGCCGGGGAGGGAATCCTGCCGGATAGCGCCGGAAAAGGAGGAACAGGGATTTTCCCTCCGCGACCTCGACCGGCTCGATCTTTTTTCCATCGCCGCTGTGGCGGCGCTCGCGGCCGTTCTTGCCGTCATTCTGTGGCTCGCCCCGCCGCAGGAGGAAAAGGGGGCCGGCCGCGGCCGCGTCCAGGTCGTGGTGGTCAACCCTGAGCTCGACCGCAGGATAGAGGCGGCGGAGAGGGTGCTGGCCAGCGACAATCCGGCTGCGGCCCGGGAGCTGCTTGCCTATCTGAAAAAGAATTTTTCCTATGACGGCCGGGTCTTCATGCTCCTTGGCGACTATGAGCTGAGGATGCAGCGTCCGGTGGCGGCCATGCATTATTACCGCCAGGCCGTGGACCTGAACCCTGATTTTCTGGACCGCAAGACCGGACTGTTCCAGGGAAAGAAGATAAAGGGCGTTCTCGCAGAGGTGGCAGGGATTGTGGCGAAAAGGCCCGATCCCGCAGTGCGGCGGGAGCTGCTCTACATGCAGAGGAAGGTGGCCGGCGGCTGCGGTGGGTGATGATGCGGCATGGCAGGGCTTGTCCTTCCGTTGAAAACGGGCGCGGCCGCCGGGGTCGGCAGAGTTGACAGATGAAAAAATACTGGTTCGTGACAATGGGGGCGGTGATCGGGGTCGGCGCGGTGCTTTTGTCCTACGCAGGCAATCCGCCCAACACCGGCATCTGCGTTTCCTGTTTCCTTGAGAACGTGGCCGGGGCCCTGCGGCTGCACGGCAATATCCGCATGCAGTACCTGCGGCCGGAGATAATCGGTTTCGTGCTCGGTTCGTTCGCGGTATCCCTTGCCAGGCGAGAGTTTGCTCCCACCGGCGGCAGTTCGCCGCTTCTGCGCTTTCTCATCGGCGCGCTGCTCATCTTCGGGTGCTCGGTCTTCATCGGCTGTCCGGTCAAGATGGTGCTCCGTCTGGCTGCGGGCGATCTCAACGCCATCGTCGGGGCGGCCGGGCTCGTCTGCGGCATATACATCGGCCTCGCCTTTGTGGAAAACGGGTTCCGCCTTGGCGAGTCCCGGCCCCTGCCGCTTGCCGCCGGACTCATCGTGCCCGGTTTCATGTTTTTTCTGCTGGCCGCGCTCGTCTTCGAACCTGCCTTTATCGCAAAGAGCGTCAAGGGAGCCGGGGCTCTGCGGGCGCCGCTTGTCCTTTCCCTTGGAACAGGCCTGCTCGTGGGCGGCTTTGCTCAGGCGACCCAGTTCTGCATAACCGGTGGCATCGCCAGGGTCTTTCTCTGGGGGCCGCGGGAGGTGATGAACTGCCCGCGTTCCACCGGGCTGCTCATCAGCCTGGTATCCTTTTTCGGTTTTGCCCTTGCGGCCTCGATTCTCACCGGTCAGTTCAACCTTGGCATCCACGGTCAGCCAAGCTCCAACGACAGTTACGGCTGGGCCTTCCTTGGCATGGCCATGGTCGGGTTCGGCTCCATTCTCATCCGCGGCTGCCCCCTGCGTCAGCTCGTGGCCGCGGGCCAGGGCGACAACGACGCCGGCGCCGCAGTGATGGGAATGCTCGTTGGCGCGGCCCTGGTGCAGAACTGGGGGATCGCGGGCAACCCTGCCGGGACTCCGCTGGCCGGACAGGTGGCGGTGCTGGCCGGTCTGGCCCTGCTCTTTCTGATCGGAATCCTGAACCGCCGCCGCGGCTACGGTATTGCGCCGGAGTTCCAGGCCGGGCTCGACTGAGGCAGTTAACCTACGGATTATTGGTGACCTTATGAGAATCAGGGTATTGTTGGCAGTTTCCGCCGCGTTTATGGCGTTTGTCTGCGGCTGCAGCCGGACGCCGGAAAGCGTGGTCGGCAAGGGAATAATAAAAGAGGACACGGTCTGGCGCGGCCGGGTGATCGTCACCGGCGATGTCATGGTGGACAAGGGGGCGACCCTGACGGTCGAGCCGGGAACGGAGATCAGGTTCCGCCGCATCGATGAAAAGAGCCCGGAAAACCTTTTCGGGGTGGATTCTCCCTATTATCCGGCCGCCGAGCTCATCATCCGCGGCCGCCTGATCGCCAGGGGAAAACCGGGAAAGGAGATAATCTTCACATCTGACGCGGTGGACGCCCGCCCGGCCGACTGGGGCGCGGTCAACTTCCTTGGCAGCGACGGCAGCGTGGTCGAATATGCCCGTTTCCTTTGCGCCTACAACGGTATCCACGCTCACGGTTCCACCCTGACCGTGCGCCATTGCCAGTTCGTCAGAAACGGCGTGGGCATAAGTTTCAAGTCCGAGCAGGAGGTGAAAAGCGCCCCCTGGTACGGCAAGCGCTCCAGGGTGGTGGTAACCGACTGCATCATCGCCCGTAACAAGGGCGGCATCGGTTTCCGCAATTCCGACGGCGAGATCCGTTACAACGAGATCCGCGACAACAAGTTTTTCGGGCTGTGGCCGAAGGAGGACTGCAACGCGGTCATCGAGAACAACGAGATAACCGGCAACCGCAAGGGAGTGTTCCTCTACCAGACAAGAGGGGTTACCTTCAGGAACAACAACATCTACGACAACCGCAGCTACAACGTCGCCTGCGCCGACGCCCAGGACTTTCCCGTGGATATGAGGAACAACTGGTTCGGCACCATCAACCGCACAAAGATCGCCGAAACCATTTTCGACCACGACGAGGATCCGGATCTGGCAAGGATAACCTTTGAGCCGTTTCTGAAAAAGGCGGCCGAGTACCGCCGCTGAACCTTTGCCCGCAGCGCGGCTGCGGCCCGTTTGACAAGTGGAAAAAATGGATTCCCAATCCCTGAAACTCACCTGGCTCGCCAGCTTTTCCCATTTCATCACCCACGGGTTCATGACCCTTCTGCCCGCCATCCTGGTGGTGATAACCGCGGAACAGTCGATAAGTTTCACCGAGATCGGCATCATCGCCAACGTCGGTTATTTTCTTTACGGGCTCGGCTCGTTCCCGGCCGGATTTCTCGCAGACCGGCTGGGCAGCAAGCGGGTGCTCACCTTCGGCCTCTTCGGCATGGCGGCGAGCTCGATTCTCGTGGGGCTGTCGCAGGGGCTGTGGGACTTCGCCCTGGCCTACGCCCTGCTCGGGCTGTCGGCCAGCATCCATCATCCGGCCGGGCTGTCGCTGATAGCCCGCAGAGTCAGGGAACACAAAGGCAGGGCCTTGGGGCTGCACGGGGTGATGGGAAATGTCGGCCTGTTCATGACCCCGCTTGTCGCCGGGCTGGCGGTCAAGTTTTTCCACTCCTGGCGGGCGGCCTACCTTATCTACGGATGCGTGGGCGTTGCTTTTGCAATGCTTCTCTATTTTGCCAGGGTGGAGGATGAGGAAGACTTCCATTTCCGCGACCTCGGCCGTTTCTTTGCCTCCCTTGGGAAGAGGAGGGAAAGGGAGGAATCCGGTGAAAGGGAGGAGCAGGTCAGCGTCCTGCCCGTGGCCCTGATCTTTCTCTACCTCGGCAGCATCCTTTCCGGGTACATCTTCCGGGGCTCGCTGACCTTCATGCCCGCTCTGCTCCAGCAGGAGGTGGATTTCATCATCGCCGCCGACTTCCCGGTGGTGATCGCCGCCTACGTCACCACCGCGGTCCTGCTCCTCGGTCTTATCGGCGCCTGGTTTGGCGGATATATCAACGACAGGCTGAAACGGCCGGAGCTCTTTCCGGCCCTGATCTTTCTGGTTGTCGCACCGCTTTTGTACGGCCTCGGCAGCCTGAGCGACAACCGGCTTCTCGTCTGCGCCTGTCTGTTCAGCCTCATCTACTACGCCTGGCAGCCGGCCCAGAATTACCTGATCGCCAGATACACCCGCAAGGCCTCGCACGGCATGGGCTTTGGCGTCAACTTTTTCCTGATTTTCGGGATGGGATCGGTCGCAACGTCAAGCGGCGGGTATGTGGCCGACAACCTGGGAGTTGACCGTTTCTACCTGATCCTCGCGGCCGTGGGAGCGGCGGCGATGCTGGCGGCCGCGGCGGTCTACCTGGTCCGCCGTTATCTCCTGAAATTCACCTGGCGGCTTGAGCGGGAAGAGGGTTGATGATCGGCAGGCCTGTCAGCAGGCCGTTGAAAAAACACTGCGCTCGCCACGTTTTTCAACTGGCTGTCAGACCCCGTTTCTGATGTTGTTGAGCTGCCATTCCAGGAATTTCACCAGCCTTGTTCTGGATGACTGGTCCAGCTCTATAAACTGGCAGCCGTAGCCGATGTGGTTGAAGATGGGCTGGTCCTCGACACGTTTCACGTCCACCATGATGTTGCCGGTGATCATTATTGAATGTTCCGGAGCCTTCAGTTCGTACATGATGATGGTTTCGTTGGCCCGGAATCGCAGGGGCGCGCCGCGGCTGACCGTGATGTAGAGTCCGCCGAGGCTAAGGTTCAACACCTTTGCCTCGACAGACTGTTCCGGCGTATCGAGCGGCCCGAAAGAACCTGTCACCCCGCCGTTGTTGAAATAAACCCTTCTGTGTCTGCGCCTTTCGCTTCCTGCGTATGGCATGGACGGCCCCGCTCTTGCTGGTTTGATCGTATCTAATGATAGGCAGATGGCAGGAGCCGGTCAAGAAAAGGAAGGGGGGGCGGAATTTTTTCCGCCCCCCCTTGGGTGGGTGAGGGTTCATGGCGGGCCGGGCCCGCGTTCTTGAAGGTTATCAGCCCGTTGAAAAACTACTGCGCTTGATGATTCTGCGTCAAAATCCGGCTCAAAATGCTCATTTACCCTATTGTAAACTGCGCTTTTTCGCCGGATTTTTCCTTGCCTCATCTGCGCTCGCTACGTTTTTCAACGGGCTGTTATGTCAGTAGTTGATCCGCCGCTTGAAGCTTATGGAGACACTGCTCATGTAGCCGCCGCCCATCTGAACTTTTTCCATGCCACTGTTGGTGTAGTGGTTCATGTCTTCATAGATGGGCACACCGTAAGTCCCCTTGACCGAGAAGTTGCCGCCCAGGGCGGTGAGAAACTTCCAGTTCACCACCGCAGTCGCAAAACTCCTGAAACCGCCGGTGTTGTCCTGCTTCACACCCTGGTATTCGTTCTTGGAATACTCGCTGCCGTCGATCTCCAGGCCGACGAGGAGGTCGTAATTGGGGGTGTAGTGGATGGCCGCGCCAAGGCTGGTCACGTCGCCGAACTGGTAGTCGTCGCTGTTTTCAAGGCTGTGGTTGTAGGTGAGGGACGAATGGAGCCAGAAATTACCCATCCGCTGGGAATAGAGGATTCCGGCGGTGAAGGAGAAATCGCCGCGGCCGGTCTGCATGCCCGGCGAGGTTATCCATTCGGTGTCAAAGTCGCCGGTGGGCAGGGTGACGGCGGCGAGGCCGGTGAAGAAACGGCTGTAGTAGGCGTTCTTCCACAGGTTGTGCCGCCAGGAGAGTTCGATGTCGCCCAAGGCGCTGTTCTCCATGGTGCTGACCTTGGCCCCGCCCATCTGGTACATCTCCATCTTTTTCTTGATATATGGGATCTTGACCGCGATGTTGTCGTTGTCGGTCACCGAGTGGGCGGCCATGAACATGTCGCTCTTCGTGGTCATTTCCTTGGGGCCCATCATCTGCATGGGCCGGCGGACGAAGTCGGCCGGATCGACGTAGCCTGCGCCGAGGGCGACCTCGTCCATCTTCATCTCCATGTGGCCCAGGCCGGCCATTGAGCCTCCCCTTGCCGGAATGGCCGCGGACTTGAGCCTGGCCGGCATGGTCATGGCCATGGGGGAGATGGAGAGCAGGGCCTGGTCAAAGCCCAGCACCTCGCCGCCATGCTCGCGGGCGAAGGCTTCCGCGGCCTGGCGGTCGGAAAATGCGATCAGGTTGGGCAGCATGTCGGGAACGGTGTCGCTGCCGATGACGTATGCAGCGGCCGCCGCGTCCACCATTGCTCCGCTGGTGAAGTCCCTGACCCTGATTTCCCTGAAGGCGTCAGGCCCGCCCGCGTCCGTTATCAGGCGCATCATGCAGGCGATGCCGCAGGTGGCGGACCCGTTGCCGTTGCGGTCGACCAGATGGGTCGCGGTACGCTGATATACGTCTATATACATTCCGCATACCCTGCACCCCTCGCGCGCGCCGGATGGAGCGGCAAGGAACAGGATTGCCGTGAAGATGACGCCAAACAGTGAAATTGCGCTTTTTTTCATGATTCCTCCCTGCAGTTTTTTCAATTGATACAGCGGGATGGGACACCATGTTGTCCCACCCTGTGGCATTAAGAGAACACTGCCGGGGGACAGGCACAATGTGGCAAATTGTCGCATGTGGCTGGCTGCCTGATGCGGGGAGGAGGCAGCGGCCGGGGGACGTTTCCCGGGCCTCGTCTGCGCCCGTTTTCAACGGGCTGTTATTTCCTTGGCGGAAATTTCTGCAGCTTGCGCTGCAGGGTGCGGCGGTGGAGGCCGAGGCGGCGGGCCGCTTCGCTGATGTTGTTGCCGCAGTCGGCCATCACCCGGTTGATGTGTTCCCATTCCAGGCGGGCCAGGCTTGGAGGGGTAAGGTCGAGGTCGGCCGTGTCTGTTTTGTCGGGATCAAAGGCTCCAAGGATCTCGCTTGCGTCGGCGGGTTTGGTCAGATAGGATACCGCGCCCTTTTTCACCGCCTCGATAGCGGTGGCGATGGAGCCGTATCCGGTGAGGACGACGATCCTGCTTCCGGGCGAGACCTTGAGCGCCTCGCCAAGCAGCTCAATGCCGCTTTTGCCTGGCATTTTCAGGTCTATGACCGCCATGTCCGGCCGGTGTTCTGCAAAGGCCCGCAGTCCTTCCTCGAAGTTTCCGGCCGTGATGCTTTCAAGTCCGCGGCGGTTGAATGCCCGGCTCAGTCTTTTCCTGAACCTCTGGTCGTCGTCAACCACGAGAATGGTCTTTCTGGTGTTTTTCGTTTCCATCGCTGTGCTGTCTGTCGATTCAATGGGATGTGATGGGCAGGCGCAGCAGGACCGTCGTCCCCCTGCCGCGTTCTGATTCCAGCTCCATGGAGCCGCCGAGCCGTTCCGCCATGGTGCGGGCCAGGTACAGCCCCAGCCCCATGCCGCTCCCGGCGTCCTTGGTGGTGAAGAACGGCTCGGCCGCCCGGTTTCTTGTGGCTTCATCCATGCCGGAACCGTTGTCCGCTATTTCGATCACGGCGTGGCCGTCTTCCCGGCGGCCGCGGATCTTTATGATGGATGCCCCGGCATCGACGCAGTTTTTGACGAGAGCGCGAATGACCCTTGTCATTCCGGCTTCGGGAATGACAAGGGTGACGCCTGTTTCTTCGGTATCGGTCTCGAGGGTGATTCCGTCCGGCAGGGAGCACCTTGCCGCGGTTTCTGCCAGAAAATCGGCCAGTCCAACCTTGCGCAGCCGTTCACCTGCCGGTTCGCCGGCGTCCGCGCTCATCTGCGAGAGTATCTCCTTGCATTTGTGAACCTCCTCCCGTATGAGCCCGGCGTCTTCCCTCAGTTCGTCGCCGCCGTTGAGTTCTGCGAGTTCTTCTTCCAGTTCGGCGGCGGCCACGGCGATGGTGGCGAGCGGGGTGGACAGTTCATGGGCGCACCCCGCCGCCAGGGTGGCGAGGGATGCGAGCCTTTCGTTCTTGCTTTTTTCCTCCTTGAGCCTTTCCAGGGCAAGCCGGTGCTCGTTGAGACTTTTTCTTATCCGGCCGGTGAGAAAAAAAACCGCCAGCGCGGTCACCGCAAAGGCCAGCCACATACCCTTCAGGTGAAGCAGCATGGCCGGATCCGGCGATGCCGCGGCGTGGCATGCCGCCTGGAAGGCCGGGGCCGGGTCCGGAAACAGGAACAGGGCGGCGTAGCAGGCGATGGCTAAGATGGAGAGAAGACCGGCCGCGGCAGGGGGCATGAGAATGGCGCCTATGGTGACGTGGACGAGATAGAAGAAGGTAAAGGGGTTCATGGGGCCGCCGGTCAGGGCGAGGACCACGGTGAAAAGCAGGACATCCGCGAACATCGCGGCCGTGAACACGGCGCTGGCGGTCTTTTCGTTACGTGACAGGGCGGCGAGAAGAAAGTTGCTTCCACCCTGGAAGAGGAGCAGCAGCGCAAGCGGCGCGAGGGGAAATTCAAGGCCGACGCTCAAGCGGATGACCGCGGCCATCAGCGCCTGGGTGGCGACCGCTCCCCAGCGCATCCTGAGTATCCAGGGAAGCACTATCGCACTTGCCCGGGTGTTTTCCTGGGCGGTTCGTGTTTTTTCGTTCATAACGGGAAAATGCCATTGCCGCAGGTCCATGACAAGCCAAATAAATCCCTGCGGCCGGTTCCGCCGGGTTCCCGGCCCCTCTTATCAGACCGTTGAAAAAGTCCTCCATGGCTTTTTCAACCCCGGTTTTCGCAAAACAAGTTTCGCCCAACCTCTCGAAATTACCGCGCTTTTTCGCGTGTTAATTTCGGCGGCGCATCCATGCGCCGCATAACATTCCGCTTTTCAACGGACTGTTATCTCAACCAGAGAGGAGACCGTAATACAAGGCATGTCAAGGAGATGCGACATTTTGCCCCATTATCAAACCTGTCAAGGCCTGCTATAAAATTAGACACCCTTCTTCAGGAAAGCCCCTGCCCGGTTATCCCCGCGGGCCAGGGGCTTTTGCATTGACAAGCCCTTGTGAGGGCGGTATTTTTCGGGAACTCAAATCCGTTACTTTTTCGGCCGGATTTTGTTATACTATTAAATTGAATGGCTTGCTTCGGGCGCCATTGCTTTTTATCACGGCGATCCGGTCTGCTTGGCAGCCCGTTGAAAAACGTGGCGAGTGAAGATGAGACAAGGAATAATACGGCGAAAAAGCGCATTTTACGGTGGTAAATGAGCATTTTGAGCCGGATTATGACGTGGCGTCATCAAGCGCGGTAGTTTTTCAGGAGGCTGCTAGAAACCTGGTTTCATGGGGTCACCGGGTGAGGCCAGATTGAATTTTGATTCAAAGGGGGGTTAAAGCATGAAAAGGATCAAAGTCACCATTGCCGCCGCAGTCATGTGTCTTGCTATGACAGCCACCGCCTGGGCCGGAGGAGCGGTAAGCCTGCCCATGACCGGGCAGACCACCTGCTATGACAACTACGGCGGAATCATCGACTGCAAGGGCACCGGCCAGAACGGGGAAACCCTTACAGGGGTGCCGTGGCCCGAGCCGCGTTTCACCGTTGCCGGCGACTGTGTGGTCGACAACCTCACCGGCCTTATGTGGGCCCGCAACGCCAATCTCGCCGGCGCTCCCATGAAGTGGGAGGACGCCTTCAAGTTCGTTGCCAACCTCAACAAGAACGGCGGCCTCTGCGGTTACACCGACTGGCGGGTTCCCAACATCGTCGAGCTCGGCCTGCTTCCCAACAAGGAGAAGGCCGATTCCGCCGCCTGGCTCAACAGCCAGGGGTTTGAGAACGTTCAGGGCTACAACTACTGGAGTTCCACCACCCGCGCCAATCATCTCGAGCATGCCTGGCGGGTGCAGATGAACTACGGCTACTGGCTCGGCAGCAGCAAGATGGTCAACGCCTTTGTCTGGCCGGTGCGGGGCAACAGCGCTGACTGATTTCTTCTGCTTGCGGAAAATCTGAGCAGATACAGGACCCGGATGCCGGCGGCCTCTGGCATCCGGGTTCAGCTTGTCCGCTTTCCGGACGTCCGCCATGCAGCATCGGCGGATTTCGTTTTATGATTTCCGAGGCCGTTTCACCTTGTGGAGAAATTCTGTTGGCTGACCGGAAACGCTCCATTCTTCTCTTTTTCTGCCTTTTTTCCTTTCTTTCCATTTTTCTGATTGCCTCTCCGTCTTCCGCGCTGGTGATACAGAGTGACACTGTATGGTCCGGCGAGGTGGTGGTGGACGGTGACGTTCTGGTTTTGTCCGGAGCGACGCTTCGCATCGAGGCGGGCACGCATGTTCTGGTGAAGGCGAGCGAGTCGAGCCGCACCGAGCCCGAGTATCTGTCCCCGCTGACCGAGATAACGGTGCGCGGCCGTCTCGAGGCGCTGGGAGGCGCCGGCGGCAAGGGTATCGAGATAGTGCTTCCCGGGCGCAGCCGCACCAACGAGTGGGCGGGCATATTTGTTGACGGCGGCGAGGTCGTGCTGCGGGGTGTGAAGGTGAGCGGCGCGGACAGCGCACTGAGCGTGATTCGCGGCCGCGCCGTTGTGAGCGGCAGCGAGTTTTCCGGTAACCGTTACGGTGTCACGCTTCGGCGCGAAGGGGTTGAGGCCGAGTTTCACGACAGCCGCATGACCGGCAATGATTACGGCGTGGTGCTGCTGGACGGTGCGGAGTTTTCCGGAACCGGCTGTGATGTGAGCGGCAATGAGCAGAGCGACGTGTTCCGCGCGCCGGTGGCGTCTTTTGTTCCGGAGGCGCGTGAATACGCGGTCAAGGTGCCCGAGCGGCGCAGCGAGTACGGAGACGAGAGTCTTCTCGGCACGGTGGTGTGGAAGGACCACATAGTGGTGAAGGGAGTGGTTCGCGTTCCCGGCAAGAGCCGTCTTGTCATCATGCCGGGCACGGTGGTGGAGTTCACGCGTCGTGACACGAACGGCGACGGCATTGGCGAGAACGGTTTGCTTGTGATGGGTATGCTGGTTGCCAAGGGAACGGCGGACCGTCCGATAGTGTTTCGTTCAGCCGAGCCTGATCGGCGTGCCGGGGACTGGGATTCGATAAACATCTACACCAGCGACGGTGTTCAGAACGTTATCGAGTACTGCCAGGTTGAGGATGCCTACCGTGCGTTTCATCTTCATTATTCCAATGTTCTCGTGTCGCACTGCGTGCTTCGCGGCAACCTTCGCGGCATGCAGTTTCAGGAGAGCCTGGTGGAGGTGCGCGCAAACGAGATATACGGCAACCACAGCGCGGTACGTGCGCGTGATTCCGAGGTGGTGTTCAGAGACAACCGTATATACGGGAACTATTTTGGCCCCTATCTGTTCCGGATGACCGGCGAGGTGAGGGATAACCTGATAGCGGCGAACTATCTCGACGGTCTTCGTTTGCGCGAGGGAGCGCTCGAGGTTCGTGGCAACTACATAAGCGGAAACCGTTACGGCCTGACGGTGGCGTACGCGGTGTACGGCGAGTACAGCGGCAATGTTCTGAGCGGGAACGGAGAGAGCGGCCTGGTTCTGAAGGGCACGGACGGTGTTCATGTTCGCGGCAACCATGTGAGCGGCAACGGCGGCAACGGTATCAGTGTTCTTGACAGCGCTGCTTTGATAAGCGGCAATCAGCTGGTTGGGAACGGAGAGCGCGGTCTTGGTCTGAACGGATTTCGCGGTGTTGCGTCTCGTAACAATTTTGCGTTCAACCGTGGTTACGCGATAGGTCTTGACGGCAGCGAGGACGCGGTTGCGCGTGGGAACTGGTTCAACGGTGACGATGTGTCAGCGGTGGTGTTCGACCATGCAGACGACGCGAGCCGCGGCCGTGTGGACGTGAGCGGGGTACTTTCTTCGCCTGAGCGGTTCACGTGGCCGGTTTCATCGGTTCGTGAAGACACTTTGTGGCTTGGCGACATCCTGGTTCCCGGGCGGGTGGAGCAGAAGAGCGGAGCCACCCTCAGAATCGCGCCGGGAACCACTGTCAGGTTCGCGCGAGGACGCGGGATATGGAGCAACGGGACCATCATCGCCGAAGGCGGGCCTGGGCGGAGAATATCCTTCATCGCCGCCGGACCTGCGGATGGCGAATACTGGCATCAGATAATGGTGGAAAAGGGCCGCGGCCGCTTCCGTTTCTGCGACTTTCGCAACGCCCGCACCGCGGTTCACGCCCATGACTCCGGTATCCTGGTGGAGGACTGCCGTTTCCTTGCCAGCAAGACCGGCATGATGTTCAAGGGCGGGCCGGTCCTGGTAAGACGCTCCCTGTTCACCGGCAATTCCGTCGGCATTGTCACCAATTTCGCGCACGGCGAGGTGACCGGATGCACCATCCGCAGCAACGCTATCGGGGTTATGGTCCGGGCGGAAAAGAATCTCGGCATGCGGATAAGCGGCAACAACATTTTTGCAAACAGCCGTTACGAAGTTAAGATGGGCGATTTCAACCCCGGCCAGGACGCCGATTTCCGCGGCAACTACTGGGGGGGCGGCGATCCGGCCGCGAAAATCTACGATTCATCCACCGAGCCCGGCGTTGGCCGGGTGCTGTACAGGCCGTTCCTCACCGCTCCTGTACCGGCTCCGTGACTGTGGAGTTTGTCGGTTTTTCCACAACATTTTCCATTACTGAAAAAAAAATCTGATAGGCTGGTTCTGTAGTGCCCGCCGTCAGATGGACGGCGGCGTGATGTCCTCGACAGCCCGTTGAAAAACTGCTGCGCTTGATGATTCTCAAGTCAAAATCCGGCTCAAAATGCTCATTTACCCTATGTAAACTGCGCTTTTTACTCGGCGCACGGCGCCTCGCCCTTCTGGCCGGCAGCATTCTGCTGCCGTTCTCTTCGCTTCGCTCCGAGTCACCGGATTTTTTCTTGCCTCATCTGCGCTCGCGCTCGTTTTTCAACGGGCTGTCAGGGCCTGCAAGCGCGGGGATCCGGCCATGATATTCAGGGTATTCGACAGTTGTGAGCTCGCAAGCCTCTATGAGCTGGCCGCTGCCAACCGGGTTGTTGGTCCGGTGGCAAAGGGCAGGGCGGCTGATGACAGTGAGTTGATCGATTTTGGATATGTCAACGATTACAACGAGTTGCGCCTTGAGTACAGAAACACCGTCCACTCCCCCAAGCGTTTTTTCCTTCCCCACCGGGAGGAACTGTGCACCTTCAGCGTCTGCGGGCGGGAGTGGGAGAAACACGTCGATCCCCACGTCTATCAGCCGACGGTGTTTTTCGGCATGCACGCCTGCGATATAAATGCGCTCAACAAGCTGGAAAAAGTGTTGTCCGGCAGCGTTTATCCTGATCCGTTCTTTGCCGCCAAACGCAGAAACATGTTCATCATCGGGATAAACTGTTCCCGGCCGCTGCCCTCATGTTTCTGTCGTTCAATGGGGACGGATACGGTTCTGCACGGTTTCGGCATGTTCCTGACCGACCTGGGCGACCGTTATTTTGCCGAAATCCTGTCTTCCTGGGCTTTTGAACTGGTCAAGGAAATAAACAGCCGCGAGCCTGACGAGTCCGACCATGAGCGTTACCGGACCGTGATCGCGGAAAAGAACCGCAGGTTCACCGCCAGGGTCGACACCTCGGATCTCACCAAGATACTTGACATGGAGTTCCAGTCCGGCGTCTGGCGGGAATGGGGAGATAGGTGCCTTGCCTGCGGAACCTGCGCCAGTGTGTGTCCCACCTGCTACTGCTACGGGGTTGAGGAGCGTGTCGACCCCGATCTGGCCCACGCCGTCAAGATCAGGCATCTGTATTCCTGCAATCTGATAGATTTCGCCGAGGTTGCCGGAGGCCACAACTTCAGGCCGGAGAGGCATGTGCGCCTCAAATACCGCTTCTATCACAAGCATCGCGGTTTCGTTGAGGCATTTGAAGAGTCGCTCTGCGTCGGCTGCGGCCGCTGCGGCAACGCCTGTCTTGCCGGTATCACC
>JALWTY010000143.1 GCA_026993265.1 Desulfobacterales bacterium | reverse complement strand
CCGGCTAAATTAGTTGAATTGACTCCAGAAATCAATATAGGTATTGTCTGGAGTGAAAAGGTTGGCGTTGGCGCTGATGGACAGTTTTTGAATCTAGGACTAAGTATTAGTAATGGCAAGGTTTTTGTTGCTGACCATCACGGTTTAGTACAAGCACGGCAGTTTGAATCGGGCGATTTAGCCTGGGAAATGGAAACCCGATTTAATTATTCAGCCGGTCCCAGTGTTGGTGACGAAACAATCATCCTGGCAACCAGCAATGCTGAAGTGGTCGCGTCAGGGGGGCAAATAAAAAAAACCTTGGCCCGTATCTGGCGGGATTACCGCGCTTTTGTCCTGATAATGGCTTGCGGGGTGGCGGTGCGGGCCATCGCGCCCCTGATCCGCGACAAGAAGAGCGACCCGGCCGTGGTGGTGATGGACCAGGAGTGCCGTTTCGCCATCAGCCTGCTTTCCGGCCACCTGGGCGGGGCCAACGGGCTTGCCCGCAGGGTGGCCGCGGTCTGCGGCGCAGAGGCGGTGATCACCACCGCGAGCGACCTCACCGGCCATACCGCCCTCGACCTCTGGCTGCGGGAACGGGGCCTTGCCGCCTCCCCGCAGACCGTCACCCGGGCGAGCGCCGTCCTGATAAACCGCGGCCGTCTCATGGTCTGCGACCGGATCGGCTACCCCCTGCCGGACGATTTCGCGCAAGTAACCGACCCGGCCGCGGCCGACCTGGTCATAACCGACCGGGACGAATGGAAGGAAAAACAGGCCCGGCCCCTGCCGCTGTACCTGGGCGTGGGCTGCAACCGCGGCACCGCAGCGGAAGAGATCGAGGCCGCCTGCGCAGACTTCCTCGCCGCCTGCGGCCTGGCCCGTTCCGCCGTGGCCGGGGTGGCGAGCATCGATCTGAAAAAAAACGAGCCCGGCCTCATCGCCTTTGCGGAAAAAAACCGCTGGCCGCTCTTTTTCTACAGCAGTGAAGAACTCAACCAGGTCCCGGTGGCGGCGCCGTCGGAGGCGGTGATGCGGGCCACCGGCGCGGCCGGGGTGGCCGAACCGGCCGCAGTGCTGGCCGCGGGCAACGGAGAACTCATAGCAGGGAAGAAAAAATGGAAAAACGTGACCATGGCCGCGGCCTGCTCAGTGTCGTCGGCACCGGACCGGGCGACGAAAAACAACTGACCTTTGCCGCGGCCGAAGCCATAGGCCGGGCCGACACCGTGATCGGCTACCGCACCTACCTTGACCTGATCCCGAAACTCATAAGGGACAAGGAGGTGATCGCCTCCAGCATGATGAAAGAGGTGGACCGCTGCCGCAAGGCCCTGGAGCTGGCAGGCGGCGGCAGGAATGTGGCCCTGGTCTGCGGCGGCGATCCCGGGATCTACGCCATGGCCGGATTGGTGTACGAGCTGGCCGCAAAACAGGAAGCGCCCCCGGAGATCGAGGTAGTCCCCGGCATAGCCGCGGTGAACGGCTGCGCGGCCCGGCTCGGGGCCCCGCTGATGCACGATTTCTGCGCCATCAGCCTTTCCGATCTCCTCACCCCCTGGGAACTGATCGAAAAGAGGATAGAGGCCGCGGCCGCGGCCGATTTCGTCATCGCCATCTACAACCCGAGATCAAAGAAACGGGACTGGCAGCTCGGCCGGGCAAAGGAAATAATCCTGGCCCACCGCCCCCCGGACACGCCCGCCGGGACAGTCACCGCCGCCTTCCGCGCAAACGAGAAGATAACCGTCACCACCCTGGGAGAGCTGGCCCCCGAAACCGTGGGGATGCAGTCCACGGTGATCATCGGCAACTCCCGCACCTTCACCTGGAACGGCCTTATCATCACCCCCCGGGGTTACGGCGACAAGTACGAAATATAAACCAGGAGTCAGAACCCGGAAGACAGAAGTCAGTAATGACCGTCTCGTAAAAAGGCCGCTTTTGCGGCCTTTTTACGAGACGGAAGGCAAAAGTCAAAAGTAAAAAGTCAAAAGTATCGGCAGGTTACGAATCAAAGATTTTGTACCTTCGGTACTGTTTAACAGCCCGTTGAAAAACTGCTGCGCTTGACGATGCGGTGTCAAAATCCGGCTCAAAAAGCTCATTTACCCCATGTAAACTGCGCTTTTTCGCCGGATTTTTCCTTGCCTCGTCTGCACTCGCTACGTTTTTCAACGGGCTGTTTAAGGGTTTTTACGAGGCCATCAGTAATAGAGGGAAAACTCCTGCCTGACTCTTTGTATGGGGATGGCGAAGCCGATTCCCTGGGCGCCGGCGAGGACCATGGAGTTGACCCCGATGACCCGGCCCTTTTCATCGACCAGCGGGCCGCCGGAGTTGCCGGGGTTGATCGGGGCGTCGGTCTGGATCAGTTGCAGCCCGTTCAGGGAGCGGTAGCCGGACACGACCCCCGAAGTCACGGTCTGCCGGAGGCCGGCGGGGCAGCCGATGGCGAAAACCCGCAGCCCCTGCGGGGGGAAGGCCGAAGGATACGGCTCGAGAAAGGGGGTGTTGACCGCGTTTATGGTCACCAGGGCGAGGTCAGCATCCTTGCTGAGGTTCACCGAAAGGGGGCGGAGCTCGGTTCCGTCCGCCAGGATGACCCGGACATCGGAGTAGGGGCTGGAGCTGTTTATGACCTCGATGGCCTCGCCGGTCTTGTCGTATATGCGGCGGTACTCCGCCACCCTCTTGCGGCGGCGGCTGATCTCGTTGCGGATCTCGGCCGCCAGCCCGCGGTCCCTCACCCGGGCAAGCTGGCGCTCGAGGTACCCTATTCCCTCCTCCAGCCCGGCAATGGCCCCGGCCAGCTCCTTTCTCCTTTTCTGATACTCCTCGAGCTTCTTGTGGTCATAGCTCACCACGTGGCGGTTGGTGACGATCAGGCCGGAGTCGCTGATGAAGAATCCGGTGCCCTCCCCCCACGAGGTCCTGATGGTCACCGTGGCGTTGCGGGCCCGCTCAATCGGCGAGGAGGTCGGGATGCGGCTCTCTATCTGTTCCGCCAACCCGCCCGGTTCCGCCACTTGTTGCCGGGGCGGAAGGAGAGGCTCCGCAACGGCCCGGGGCCGCCGGGGCGCCGGAGGCCCCGAGGGGACGGATACCGCCACGGAGACCGGCTCCGGCGGACGGGTCAGGAAATAAAAGGCGACCGCGCCGATCAGGACTCCAAGCAAAAGACCGATGCCGAGCCCGGACGGCCGCCCGCCGGAATGAGCCCGCCTCTCCTCCCCGGCCGGGGGGCCATCCTCCTCCGCCCGGCGGGCCAGCTCCTGCTAGCGGCGGAGATACTTGCTGAAGATGATGCCGCAGGCCTCACACTCGAAAGTTGCCTGCTGCTCATGGCCACACTTGGGACACTGCACGCCCGGACACCATAAATTTTTTCTCTTCCGACAAACCACCCGAAACGGGCAAACAGGGCCGGAACGGCCCGCCTTGCAGGTCATTATTGACCGACTCGTAAAAAGCCCGCTATTGCGGCCTTTTTACGAGTCGGAAGGCAAAAGTCAAAAGTAAAAAGTATCGGCAGGTTACGAATCAGATATTTTGTGCCTTCTGAGCCGTTTGAGGGTTTTTACGAGTCCATCATCATTTTACATATAGCAAACCAATACAGCAAACGCCTTGCCTGAAACAGACCACGAAAAACCTTGAAAGAAGTGATAATTATTACTAAAAAATAACGAAAATTTTTAAACTTCTGTTTTCTTTCGCCTATCCTATACAATCAACAAGACGGGAAGCGTCCATGAAATTCCCGGCCCCGGCCGGGCAGCGAAAAGAGGGGGACATGGAAAGACCGCAATACGATTACGCCATCGTCCGTGATTTCGTCCACTGGTCCATCTTCTGGGGGATCGCGGCGGTGCTGGTGGGGGTGCTGATAAGCTTCCAGCTGGTTGCGCCCAAGCTCAACCTCGCGCCCTGGCTCTCCTACGGGAGATTGCGACCGCTCCACACCAACGCCGGCATCTTCGGCTGGGGCATCGGCTCGTTCTTCGCCCTGTTCTACTACGTCACCCAGCGGCTCTGCCGCACCGGGATCTGGAGCAGGAAGCTGGCCCGCTTCCAGCTCTGGTGGTTCAACGCCACCATTGCCGCGGCCGCGGTCACCCTGCTCCTCGGCTATTCCCAGTCCAAGGAGTACCACGAGCTCGAGTGGCCGCTGGACATCATGATCGTCGTCCTCTGGGTGGTCTTCAGCGTCAACATCGTCATGACCATCGTCAGGCGGAAAGAGGAGCAGATGTACATCTCCCTCTGGTACATCATGGCCACCCTGGTGGGGGTGGCGGTGCTGTTCATCGTCAACGCGGCTGCGGTGCCGGTCAGCCTGTTCAAGTCCTACTCGGCCTACGCCGGCACCAACGACGCCAACGTCCAGTGGTGGTTCGGCCACAACGCCGTGGCCATGGTCCTCACCACCCCGCCGCTGGCCATCTTCTACTACTTCCTGCCCAAGTCGACCGGGGTGCCCATCTACTCGCACCGGCTGTCGATCATCGCCTTCTGGTCGCTCATCTTCATGTACCTCTGGACCGGGGCCCACCACCTGCTCTGGACCCCGGTGCCCGACTGGATCCAGACCCTGGCCATGGCCTTTTCCCTCATGCTCATCGCCCCGTCCTGGGGCTCGGTGATAAACGGCTACCTCTCCATGAACGGCCAGTGGCACCAGATGCGCGACAATTACCTGGTGAAGTTCCTCATCCTCGGGATCACCTTCTACGGCCTCCAGACCCTGCAGGGGCCCCTGCAGGCGGTGCGCAGCTTCTCGGCCTTCATCCACTACACCGAATGGGTGCCGGGGCACGTGCACATGGGCACCATGGGCTGGGTGTCGATGGTGCTGTTCGCCGCCATATACTACCTCACCCCCAAGATATACGGCCGGGAGATCTACTCGGAGAAACTGGCCAACCTCCACTTCTGGCTGGTGCTCACCGGCCAGCTCGTCTACTCGGTCTCCATGTGGATCGCGGGCGTCATGCAGGCATCCATGTGGCAGGCGATGAACCCGGACGGCAGCCTCACCTACTCCTTTGTCGAGGTGTTGAGCAAGCTCTACCCCTACTGGTGGGTGAGGGGGGCGAGCGGGATCATCTACCTCGCCGGGGTGGCGGTGTTCGTCTACAACCTGTACATGACCGCCAAGAACGGCCGGGCCGTGGCCGAGGCCGCCGCATAAAGGGGGGGATAAGCCATGTGGGAAAAGAACCCGGTCCTCTTTCTCGTCCTCGCCTTCTGCGCGATCATGGCCGGCTCCATCGTCACCATGATCGCGCCCTTTGCCACGGTCAACACCGAGGCCGACCGCGTGCCCGGAGTAAAGCCATATACCGCGCTGGAGCTGGCCGGCCGCGACATCTACATCCGCGAGGGCTGCAACAACTGCCACACCCAGACGGTGCGGCCCCTGGTGGCCGACGTGCTCCGCTACGGCCCCTACTCGAAATCAGGGGAATTCGTCTACGACCGCCCCTTCCTCTGGGGCTCGCGCCGCACCGGCCCGGATCTGGCCCGCGAGGGCGGAAAATACGGCGACGAGTGGCATTACCAGCACATGCGCGACCCCAGGAGCATCGTGCCGGAATCGAACATGCCCGCCTACGCCTTCCTCGACCACGAGAAGATCGACCCGGACCTGACCCGGCGCAAGATGAAGGTGCTGGGATTCCCCTGCACCGAGGCTGACATAAAAGCGCTCGCCGGCAAGACCGCCATGGACGCCATGGTCGCCTACCTGCAGAAACTGGGCAACGACGACAACTGGCGCGAGGCCGCGGTGGTTGAGTACCAGGGCGAGACAAAAAAACCCTTTGAGGACGACGCAACCATCCGCAAGGCGGGCCGCAGGCTCTACCTCGAACACTGTTCCGGCTGCCACGGCTCCGACCGCACCGGTTCCATCGGCCCGGACATAAGCGACATCGACATGGAAGAGGAGGAGTTGTTCAACCTGATCTACGGCGGCATACCAGGATCCGGCATGCCCGGGTTCTCGAATCTGGGCGCGGACAGGATATGGAAGATGGTCACCTGGCTCGAACACCGGGGGGACGAATGAGATTTCTACTGGCGACCCTTGCCCTGTTTGCGCTGTTTGCGCTCATAGCCTGGCGGGTTTACCGGCCGGCGAGCCGCGACCGCTACGAAGAGGCGAAACACAGGATGCTCGAACCGGACGGCATCCCCAACCATGACAGGCAGGAAAAAAATGGCTGAGATACACGAAGTCGACGGCATCAGGGAAGACCGGTCCACCCCGCCGCCGGTCTATTTCAACATCCTGTTCTACGGTCTCATAATCTGGGCCTTTTTCTTCTGCGCCTATTACCTCTTTTCCGGCTGGAGCTCCACGGCCGAGTTCGAGAAGAAGATGCAGGCCCACCAGGAGAAGGTGACCCGGGCGCAACAGGCGCAAAAAACCCGGCCGGCCGGGCGGTAGATGGGCGTCACCCGCTGGCGCAGGCTTTCGCAGGCGGTTTCCGCGGCCCTGTTCATCCTGCCGCCGCTTGTAAGAACCGGCGGCCGGTCCCTGGTCCTCCTCGACCTCCCGCGCCTGCGCTTCTTCCTGGCCGGCCGCGTCCTCGGCATCGAAGACCTCTACCTCCTCTGGTTTGCGGCCGGAGGGTTCCTCTTCGCCTTCCTGCTCGCCGCCACGGTGCTGGGCCGGGCCTGGTGCGGCTGGGCCTGCCCGCAGACCTGGTTCCTCAACGCAGGCGACCTCATCCGCAAGAAAACCCGAGGGACGGCCACGAGCGCGGCCGTCCGCCACCTGCTCTTCATTCTTATGGCCGCGGCCTGCGGTTTCGTCTTCACCGCCTGGTTCATCGACGCACGTACGCTTGCGGCCAGGATTATGCGGCTTGCCCCCGGCCCCTGGCCCGGCGGCACGATCACGGCGGTGACGGTCATCGCCTGGCTCGACCTCGTCCTGATAAAACGGGTGTTCTGCCGCGATTTCTGCCCCTACGGCCGCATCCAGGCCGCGCTCTCGCTGCCCGCCACCCTGCTGGTCGGGATCCCGGCCGCGGAGATGGCAAGGTGCATCGACTGCAGAAGCTGTATAAAATCCTGTCCCATGGGAATCGACATACGTGACGGCCTGCAGATCGCCTGCATCAATTGCGGAGAGTGCATCGACGCCTGCCGGACGGTAATGGGACGCCGGGGCGGGGAGGGGCTGGTCGCCTACCGTTTCGGAAACGAAAGCGCCAGGGACGCCCTCCTCAATCCCCGGGTGCTCATCGCCGCCCTCTTCCTTACCGTTTGCCTCACCGCCCTGTTCTGGCAGGCGGGCCATCCCCCCGGCGCGGACCTGGCTGTCCGCCGCCTGGCCGGGATCCGGCCGCGGGTCACGGCCAAAGGAGAAGTCTCCCACTTCTTCGACGCCCGGATACGAAACCGCGGCAAGAGGAGCGGAGAGTTCCACCTCACCGTAACCGGGCCGGGCGTGCGTCTCGCCGGCAACACCAAAACCGGCACCCTGCCCCCGGGCGGGAATACGACACTCAGGTTCGTCCTGGTCACCGGGCGGAAAACCGGCGGCAAGGCGCGGATCACCCTTGCCGACGAGGACGGCAGGGAACTCGCCGCCGTGCGGGTAACCGTTCCAGAAACCGCAAGCCAACCGTAAAGCCATGCCCAAGAATCCCTGGCCCCTGGCCCTGATCCTGCTCTTCGCCGCCTTCTGTCTCCTCACCGCCTGGTCCATCGACCGGGCCCGCCACTCGCCGGGCGCGGCCGTGGTCGAGGGGTACCGGACATCCGCGGGACGATGAAACCCCGGCCCCCCCCCTGCGCCCACTGCGGCGCCCCGGTCTCCGGCCCGGCGGTTACGGAGAAGATCGGCGGAAAGGAAAAAAAATTCTGCTGCCGGGGCTGCGCCGCGGCCTTCCGGATCATAACCGGGGCCGGTCTCGGCGATTTCTACCGCCGCCGCGAGTGGAAGGAGCCCGGAGTGGACCGCGCCCTCTTCGAAAAGGGCTTCAGCGAGGCGGAAGCGGCCCGTTTCCTCCTTCCCGGCCGGGAGGACCGCATCGGTTTCGCGGTCGCCGGGATCCGCTGCGCCGCCTGTGTCTGGCTGATCGAGCGGCTGCTGGCCGCAAGCCCCGGGGTCACCGACGTGCGCGGCAACTTCGCCCGCCACACCTTCACGGTGGAGTTCGATCCTGACGCAACCACGCCGGCCGCGATCCTCGGCCGGGTGGCCCGCGTCGGCTACCGGCCGGTGACCACCAGGCAGGAAGACCCCGGCCGGCGGCGGGAACTCGTCCGCTTCGTCACCGCAGCCTTCTTCACCACCCAACTGATGGTCTTCTCCCTGGGGCTGTACGCCGGGTTCTTCCAGGGCATGGCCGCGGAACACCACCGCCTGCTCCAGCTCCTCTCCGGGCTCATGGCCACCCCGGTGGTCCTCTGGTGCGGCCTGCCCTTCTTCCGCGGGGCCGCGGCCGGGATCAGAAACAGAAGCGCGGGCATGGACCTCCTGGTGGCCCTTGGCGTGGCCGCGGCCTACCTCTACAGCTGGTTCGCCTTCTTTTCCGGACAGGAGACCTGGTTCGAGGCCGCGGCCATGGTAGTGACCCTGGTGCTCCTGGGCCGGTTGATCGAGGCGGCGGGCAGGCGCCACGCCCTGGACGGGATCGAGCGGCTTCTCTCCCTGGCCCCGGCCGAGGCGGTGCGGCTGAAGGGGGGCGGCAAACAGGAGAACGTGCCCCTGGAGGAGCTGTCCCCGGGGGAGACGATCCTCCTGCGGAGCGGCGAGCGGCTGGGGGTGGACGCGGAACTCGCCGGCCCGGCCACCGAGATGGATACCAGCGTGGTCAACGGCGAACCGCTCCCCCGCCGGATCGAGCCGGGCTGTGAGGTCGCGGCCGGCTGCGTCAACCTCGGGCCGCCGGTGCGGCTCCGGGTCAGGCGCCGGGCCGGGGAGTCGTTCATCGCCAGGATGGCGGCCCTGGTCGAAGACGCCCTCGGCCGCAAGGCCCCGGTCCAGCGGACCGCGGACCGGGCCGCGGCCCTGTTCGTGCCCGTGGTCCTGGCGGTGGCCGCGGGGACCTTCATCCTCCATCTCGAAAACGGCGGCGCCGCGGCGGTGATGAGCGCGGTGGCGGTGCTGGTGGTGGCCTGCCCCTGCGCCCTGGGGCTGGCCACCCCCCTGGCGGTGGCCGCGGCCATGGGCAACGGCGCCGGCCGGGGGATCCTGTTCCGTTCCGGCGCGGCCCTGGAGCGATGCGCCTCCGTGGACAGCGCGGCCCTGGACAAGACCGGCACCCTGACCCGGGGGGAACCGTCACTTGTCAGGACCATATCCCTGGACGGCCGGGACGAGGCCGAGCTCCTGGCCGTTGCGGCCGCGGCCGCCCTCCTCTCCACCCATCCCGCGGCCCGGGCGATCGTGCGGGCCGCGGAGGAGGCGGGCCTGCCCCTGAGACCGGCGGAAACGGAAAAAGGCCGCGAGATCCCGGGGATGGGGGTGGAGGCGGAGATGGAAGGGACAAGGGTGCTCCTCGGCAGCCGCAGGTTCCTGGCCGAAAACGGGGTGGAGACGCCGGAAATCGCGGCAGGCACGGCAAGCGAGATCCGTCTCGCGCAAGAAAACCGGGCCGCAGCCGTCTTCCTCCTCGCCGATCCCCTGCTCGAGGCGGCAAAAGAGAGCGTGGCCCGGCTGCACGGGCTCGGGCTCGAGGTGACCGTCCTCTCCGGCGACCGCGAGGCGGCGGTGGCCCGGGCCGCGGCCGCGGCCGGGGCGGACCGGTGGCGCGGCGGCATGAGCCCCGAAGAAAAGGCCGCCTGGATCGAGGAACGCCGCCGGCAAGGGAAAAAAATACTCATGGCCGGCGACGGCATCAACGACGGCCCGGCCCTGGCCGCGGCCCACGTGAGCGTATCGTTCACCTCGGCGAGCGGGGTGGCCGTGGCGGCAAGCGACATCATCCTGCCCGCAGGCGGCATCAAACGCCTGCCGCAGGCCATGGAGCTCTCCCGCCAGGCCATGGCCGTGGTCCGGCAGAACCTCCTCTGGGCCTTTTCCTACAACCTCGTCGCCATCCCCCTCGCCGCCGCCGGACTCCTCGCCCCGGCCTGGGCCGCGGCCCTGATGGGGGCAAGCTCCCTGCTCGTGACCGTAAACTCGGCCCGGCTGCGGCGGCATGGTTCATGAAAATTTCCTTGCATATTGATAATGCCATTATCATAATGACAGGGAATTTCTGCGTTCTCCCTGCCACGATGACCGACTCGTAAAAAGTCAAAAGTATCGGCGGGTTACAAATCAGACATTTTGTGCCTTCGGCAGCCCTTCCGGCCACAAAAAAGGGATCAAGTCTTGAATTGCCAGGTTGTACTCCGACGAAACTTGGCAATTCAAGACCTGACCCTCATTAGGATCTGTTCGAGACCTGGGTGGTCAACACCCTGCACGCCGTCGCCGCCGTCCTGCCCACCCCGCCTCGGTTCCATCACTGGCGCAGCCGCGGGGGCGCCGAGGTGGACCTGGTCCTGGAGCTCGACGGCCGCCTACCCCATCGAGATCAAGTGCAAAAGCACCCTGTCTAAACACGACAGCCGGGGGCTGCAGGCCTTCCGCGACGCCTACGGCGAGAGTCTGATCGCGCCCGGAATCATCATATACGCAGGCCGCGAGTGCTACCGTCTCAACTCCTTCACCACCGCCGTCCCCTGGAACGCGCTATAACAGATGGCCTCGTAAAAAGTGTTCCCGCAGGCGCCTTCGGCAATTTCCGGAACGCAGTAGTTTTTCAACGGGCTGATAACCGATACGGAGTTTATGAACAAGCTGGTAAGCTGTGCTCATGGGCAAGTCATTGGTCATCCTCATAGTCCTTTCCCTGTTTCTCGGGCTCGCGGCCTGGCTGGTCTTTCTCTGGGCCGCGCACCGGGGGCAGTTCGACGACCCCGAGGGGCCCAAATACCGGATGCTCGACGATGACGACGAGGGGGGCAAGGCATGACCCCCCTGGTTCCGCTGGCCTTTGTCACCGGATTCCTGGGCTCGGGCCACTGCCTGGGAATGTGCGGGGGGCTGGTCTGCGGCCTCTCCCTGGCCGGAGGCGGCCGTTCCGGCCCCGGATTTCACCTCGCCTACAACGCCGGCCGGATCATCACCTACGCCGCCATCGGCGCGTTCGCGGGCTGGGCCGGTTCCGCCATGGCCTACACCGGGAATTTCGCGCCGGTTACCCGCACCGCCATGGCCGCGGCCGACATATTCGTCATCGCCGTTGGCGCGGCCACGGTGGCTGCCCGCGGCAGCTTCAGCCTTGCGAACCCGGAACCGGGGCCGATATCGAAAAAAATCAGCCGGGCCGCGGCCGCGATCGCCAAAATCCCCGGCCACGCCGCCTCCTTTGTCCTGGGGCTGCTGATGGGGTTTCTGCCCTGCGGCTTTCTCTACGCCATGCTCATGACCGCGGCCGCGAGCGGCAGCGGCGTAGCCGGGGCCGCGGTCATGACCGCCTTCGGCGCAGGCACCGCCCCGTCCCTCTTCGGCTTCGGCTGGCTCGCCGGCATGATCGGCAGCCGCGTCCGCGGCCGGATGCTCACCGCCGCCGGAGTGATGGTCACCCTGATGGGGATATACAACCTATACCGCCATATAAAATTCCTGAATCCGTGAGCGTTTGGTTCAGGGGTTCAGGGGGTTAGGGGCTTAGGGTATGGAACAATGCAAACGATTGCGGCCGGAGGCCGCATCCGCTCTCCTGTATCCTGTATCCTGTCCCCTGTCTCCTGAAAAATGATAGACTGGATCATGACGGCGCTTCCCTTCACCACCGGGATCTGCCATTGACCTGAATCCGTGACGGCTTCGTGCTTTTTAGTAAGGCATCAAATTGAAAAAACGTATTTTTTCAACAAGAAACACTTTGACAAAATTTCACCCGCCGCCCTGCGGGGCGTCCGATAGCGGGCCATCTGCTGTGTCGGCAACTCGTTGATATAGCAAACTATAATCAACATCGTTGCCTCCTTGCATCTGGCCCGCTCATCTAAGCTCACGGATTCAGGATTGAATCACAAAAATTCCCGACAAGGAAAAGAGATGGACGCGGCCCTCATCTACATCGTCGACGACGAGCCCAACATCCTCGCAAGCCTGAAACGCTTCCTCGTGCACGAGGACTACGAGGTGGAGACCTTCACCAGCGGCGAGGAGGCGCTCCGCGCCCTGGCCGAGAACGAGGCCGCGGTCATCGTCAGCGACTACATGATGCCTGGCATGAGCGGGGTCGAGGTGCTGCAGAGGGCCCGGGAGACCGCCCCGGACACGGTGCGGGTGATGATCACCGGCATGCTCGACCTCGAGCTGTCGCTGGAGGCGATCAGCCGCGGCGAGGTGTACCGGATAATCGCCAAGCCCTGGAGCGACCTGGAGCTGTCCACCACCATCGCCCAGTGCGTGGAGAAGTACCGCCTCATCCAGGAAAACCGCGCCCTGCAGGAACGGCTCATGGACCAGGCGAGGCTCGAAACCGCAAAGGCGATGGTGGTCACCCTCAACCACGAGATCAACAACGCCCTGGTGTTCGTGTCCCTGGGAATAGACCGGCTGAAACGCTCGCTGGCCACGGGGACCATCCCAGATGACCATGAAAAGTACCTGACCGAGATGAAGTCCGCCTGCGACCGGATCGCCAAGCTGATAAAAAAACTGCGGAATCTCGAAGAGATAAAAGTTACCGAGTACCTCGAGGGCAGCGGCACCATGATGCTCGATGCCGACGAACTGTAAAGCGTCAGGGAAAGACTGACGCCCCGCGAATTACGAAAATGCGGATACACATACAACCCGCGGGGAGGAATCCTACTGGACCAGGTTCAGGGCCGCGCGGGAAATCGCCTTGAGCAGACCCTGTTCGTCGCACTGGCACTTCTCATTAAAACGATTCCTCACCCCGGCGCTCTTTCCCTCGGTATCGAGCATCCTCAGGCTTATGACATAGGTCGCCCCGAAACGCGAAATCGAACCGTACACCATGTACTTGGTGCCCAGGGCCTGACCGAAACGGATCAGCTCCCGGGTATCCTCGAGCCCCCCGGCCTCCATTCTGATCGCCTGGCGCCGGGCAATGGCCATCAGGTCGTCCTTGCTCAAAACCTCGTATTTGCCGAGCATGTGAATCTCGTCCCTGAGCACGTCGCTCATTGCCGAGACCATGGCCTGGTTTACCCCGAACTTGGCGGTCAGATCCATCACCGCGAGCTTGACATGGGGCGAGACCCGATGCCGCGAATCAGTACCGGCCAGGACCGATTCGTTGGCGCCGGGAGTTTTCCCTGCGGCAATGGCCGCCACAGGGCCCTCCCCGGACCGGTCGATGGCCTCGGACATCTTCTTGAACTTCAGGTGCTGGAGCGCCTTGCTCAACTCAGCCGAACCGCACTCGGTGGCCCGGACCGTGTCGGTGAGCTTGATCAGGAACTTGCTCCCGGTGTATCCGATCGCCTCAAGGGTCTTTGCGGCCTCAACGGGAAAATAGAAGTTATCGAGCTTGACCAGGCGGCCCTCCTTGTTGACGTAGGTACATTTCCCCATGGTGTTGATCACCTCGAGGATGGGATAGACCGCCTTTTCCGCCGATGGACCCAGCAGGCCCAGGGTCTTCACCGAACTGGTCTTTACCTCCCAGTCGTCATCGCCAAGATTGATCACCAGGGTGCTCATGATCTCGAACCTGACCTCCGGCGGGACATTTACCGCCACCTTCTCCAGTCCGCTGACCGCGGCCTTTCGTATCTTTTTGTCCCTGTCGGCGTAAGCCTCGGCCAGGGTGCGGACAATACCGGCCTGGACCTCACGGCTCACCCCGGGACACAGCTCCGCGAAAGATGCGATTGCCTCCTTGCGCACCTCGACGTCCTCATCCTCAAAGGCGGAACCCAGAACCGGGATCACCTGCCTGTGGATCTCGGGATCTCCGCCCCGGGAAGCCCGGCCCATTACCCCCACCACCTTGCGTCTAATCGCGCGGTCCTTGTCACCGTATGCGTTGGTCAGGGAAGGAAGAACCATCATCCTCACCTCCCGGCCGGACTTTTCGGCGATCTCTCCCAGCGAGTCCACCACCTGGCCGCGGACCGCCACGTCATCGTCGTCAATGGCGGCGGCAAGCATGGGCACCATGTCAATACGCAGGGAATCCTTGCCGGCCAGGGCGAGCTCAGCCAGGGTCCGGATCGACCGGACCTTCAGCCCGCGGGCCCGTTCCTCCTCTGTCTTGCCGGTTATTTCACTGGCCCGGAGGGCCACCGTGTTCTTGAACCTGCTCCAGCGGTCCACCCTGACGCTGCGGTCAGCCACCGCGTTTTTCAGCCTGTCGGCCAGAAAATCGGCCAGGGCAGTGACCGCCTCTTCGTGCAGGGGGCCACGCCGGTCCCGGGCCACCTCACACAATTTGTTGATCGCCACCTCCCTGACCCGGAGGGACTCGTCCCCGCCGGCCACCCGGAAGGAGTCCATAATGCGTTCCCGGTTCTCGGGTGACGCATCGTCGAACAGCCTTGCCAGAAGCCTGACCGCGGTAAACCTCAGCACCGGATCATCGACCCGGCCGCCCTCCACCGCCCGGGAAAGGGCGCCTATGGCCTTGTCCTTGTGATAAAAAAGCTCTTTGGCCGCGGCCACCCTGACCTCGGAACTCTTGCCCTGCTCTATGGCCTGCTCGAGTTTCGGGATATTGGCCGGGTCACGCAGCTGCTGCTCGGTCAGGCCCAGCTCCTGTTCGAGGTTTGCGCAGGAAACGGCAAAAAGAACGACAAGGGGCAACACCGCGGAGACAAACCTTCGCAAAACGACCTCCGTTCAATCTTGATTTAGTGTTTTCGGCATTTATCTGTTTATCCTGAATCCGTGAACGTTCGAGAACAGGCCGGATGCGAGGACGCGACAATGATATGTCAACGAGTTGCCGGCCAAGGAGACGGCCCGTTACCAAGCGCCCCCCGAGGGCGGCGGGGTGAATCCGCCTCCCCTGGCAACATCCTGCAACAAATACGATTCCCAGGCAGCTACGCGATAAAAAACCGCGAAATGTCACGGATTCAGGTTATATCATAATAGTTGTCTGGCGCAACAGCTCAGGAGGCAGCCCCGCCCTCCATCCCTACTTAACGATCCGGACCCTGCGGAACTCCCTGACCATCCTGCGGAAGAAAATATGGAGGGCCGCGGGACTTAACCGGTAGAGCCACCAGACCAGGCGGGCGTAGAAGGGAAAGATGATGACGGCCCGGTTTTGTTCGACTCCCCTGAGGATCCGGCGCGCCGCCCGGCCCGGGCTTTCGTAGTACCGGCCGGGCAGGGGACGGGGGATCCTGGCCCCCAGCTCCGCCCCTTCGAGACGGAGAGAGTTGGTGAAACCGACCACCCCCCACTTGCTCGTGCAGTAGGGGATCTCCTCCGGGGTGGGGATGAGCCCGGCCAGCGAGCCGATGTTGACGATCTGCCCAGTTCCCTGCTTCACCATCACCTTGTAGGCCGCGATGGAGCCGTGGCTCACCCCCAGGAGGTTAACCTCGAGAACCTTCCGCCAGTGGTCGATGGTCAGGCCCCGGGTATCGCCCTGGATCGCGATCCCGGCGTTGTTGAAGATCAGGTCGACGCGGCCGTACTTCCTGACAATGTCTTTTACGATCAGCTCCGCGTTCTCGTACAGGGAGACATCGAGATAACCGAAGATCGCCTCGCCACCGGAGGCGGCGATGGCCGAGGCGACCCGTTCCGCCCCTCCTGGTCGATGTCCACGGGCACCACCCTGGCCCCCCTCCGGCCCAGTTCCCCGCACAGGGCGAGACCCAGGCCGCTCGCCCCGCCGGTGACGATGGCAACCTTGCCCTTGAAATAATCCATGACCCACTTCCGCTTATATTGACGGGACAGGAACGCAACCTGCTTTTACGCAACCGGCCGGTCTTTGCCCATCATTAAAACGATGAAGGGCCGGAGGACATTTTTTTGTGAAAAAATGTTAAGGTTCAAGTTAAGCTTGCCGATAGGTAAAGCAGAAAGAGGTCTAAATGTCCACCAGGAACCATTTACAGGGAGGGCTGCGGCAAAGCGGCGCTGGAAGATGAAACTCACCGGAATCACCCCCCAGATGAAAGGCGACAACGCCCGGGTCGAGGCCCGCAAGAACGAGGTCCGCGCCAGGGATGTCCGCCGTGGGGCCGGGGCCGGAGACAGCACCGGCGACGACCGGGTGCAGATCTCTTCCTCCACCCGGGACGCGGCCGAGATGCACCGCGTCCTCGCCGCCACCCCCGAGGTGCGCGCCGACCGGGTCGCCGAGGTGAAGGAACGGCTGGAATCCGGCGCCTACGACGCCGACCCCTACAAGATCGCGGACAAACTGATCGCCTCTTTCCTGGAAGAAAACCTCTGACCCGGCCCGGCCAAGATCATTGCCAACGGCCGCCAGAACGGCGGCCGTTTTTTGTGGCCCCGCCGGTTCCCCTCCGCAAAGCCCTGACGACTCCGGAACCAGGAGACGAGATGAGCGCACCGCAATGTCCCATAAGCCCCAGGCTGCCGGATCTCTCCGGAATCGAAACAATGGAACTCCCGGAGGCCTCCTCCTTTGAAGAGGCCATGGCACGGGCGAAGCAGGAGGCGGAAACCCGTTTCGAGGAGTACATGCTCGTCTCCTGGTACGACCGGGACCGCGATTTCGAGTCCCCGCCCAACACCACCGAATGCCCGGACGGATGCCCCAAGAACGGCTACATCCACTACGCCGCAAGCCACGGCGCGAAACTGAAGGTGGACTTCGGCCGGGGCCGTTTCGTCTTCTTCTTCGCCCCGGTGGAATGGGGCTGAAGGGGGGTTAGGGGTTTAGGGTGTTAGGGGACTAGGGTTTTACGGATTCAGGTGGTGAGCGTATCCTTGCCGGTTCAGGCGTCTATGCCGTACTCCTTTATCTTGTTTAACAGGGTCTGACGGGATATCCCCAGGATCCTCGCGCTCTCGGAGCGGTTGCCGCCGGTCTCCTTCAGGGTGGCGGCGATCAGCTCCCGCTCCATCTCCCTCAGGCTGCGGCCGGCGGGCAGGGCTGCCGAGGTTTCCGCGGTTCCGCCATGCGCCTGGATATGGGCGGGGAGATCGGCCGGGGTTATCTCTTCGCCCAGACACAGAATGACCGCCCGCTCCATGCAGTTTTCGAGTTCGCGGATGTTGCCGGGCCAGTCGTACTCGCTCAAGAGCCGCATGGCCACGGGGTGGATGCCGCGCAGGTCCTTGCGGTTCTTTTCCGCGTACCTGCGGAGGAAATGCTCGGCCAGCAGGGGAATGTCCTCGCGGCGCTCCCGCAGGGGCGGAAGCTCCACCGGCACCACGTTGAGCCGGAAGAAGAGATCCTGACGGAAGCTCCCCTCCTCCACCATTGCTTCGAGATCGCGGTGGGTGGCGGCGATCAGGCGGACGTCCACCCGGATGGTCTCGTCCCCGCCCACCGGGCTGCACTCGCCCTCCTGCAACACCCGGAGGATCTTGGCCTGGGTGGCAGGGCTCATGTCGCCGATCTCGTCCAGAAACAAGGTGCCGCCGCTGGCCTGCTCGAACCGGCCTCGCCTCTTTCTGTCCGCGCCGGTGAAGGCCCCCTTCTCATGGCCGAAGAGCTCGCTTTCGAGCAGGTTCTCGTGCAGGGCCGCGCAGTTGACCTTGACAAAGGGACCGTTCTTGCGCGGACTGTTTTCGTGGATGACGTTGGCCACCAGCTCCTTGCCGGTGCCCGATTCCCCCCGGATTAGGACCGTGGCCGCGCTCGGCGCCACCAGGGCAAGGGTCTCGAGGAGATCCCGCATCGGCCGGCTTGCGCCGATGATGCCGTCGTATTTGAACTTCTCCCCCAAACGGCTCCGCAGCCCGGCGTTCTCCCGCTCCAGTTTCTCGTAGCGCAGGACGCGGTTGACCACGATCTTCAGCTCGTCGATGTCCACCGGCTTGGTGATGTAGTCGGCGGCCCCTGCCTTCATCGCCGCCACCGCCGAATCGACCGAAGAAAAAGCAGTGATGACTATCACCGGAAGATAATGGCCCGCCTGCCGGAGAGCCGTTATGGTCTCAATCCCGTCCATGCGCCGCATCTTCAGGTCAAGGAGGACGAGATCCACATCGCCGGCGGCAAGGGCGGGCACCACCTCGTCGCCGTCCGTGGCCTCGGCCACCGCGAACTCATCGGCCAGGTTGGCCTTGAGCATGGCCCGGTGGGCCGCGTCGTCGTCAACTATGAGAATTTTTTTCATCTTTTCCCTTTCCGGGGAAGACCACCTCGATGACCGTTCCCCGGCCCGGTTCGCTGTCCACCGAGACCTCCCCCCGGTGGGCGGTGATTATCTGATGGGCCACCGCCAGGCCAAGGCCGGTGCCGCCCTTCCTCCTGCTGAAAAACGGGTCGAACATCCGGGCCTTGTCGCCAGGGCTCATGCCGCAGCCGGTATCGCTCACCCGGAGGACGGCCCCGGCCTCCACCGGCTCCACCGCAACCTCGACCCGGCCGCCGCTTTCCGTGGCCGCAAGGGCGTTGTGCAGCAGGTTCAAGAGGAGCTGCCGGAGGAGATCGGGATCGGCCTCGATCATCACCCCCCTGCCGCAGTCGAGACGGAAGTCTATCCCCTTGGCCGCGAACTCGTCGGCCATGAAACCGGCCGCGCGCGCGGCCAGGCCGCCGAGATCGACCTCCTGCATCTCCGGCTCCCGCGGCCGGGCGAACTGCAGCAGGGCCGAGACCGTGCGGTTGAGCCGGTCCACCTCCTCCACCATCATCCGGGCGTGCTGCTGTTCCTCGGGCCGGCCGGAGAACTTCCTGACAAAAAGCTGGGCAAAACCGCGCAGGGTGCCCAGCTTTTTGTC
>JALWTY010000142.1 GCA_026993265.1 Desulfobacterales bacterium | reverse complement strand
GGGGATGCGTGCTCCCCCTTTGGTAAGTCGCACGGTTTCGAACTGGTGGATGCTCTCGCTACGGCGGACGCGGGAGAGCAGGGTTTCCCACTCGGCCCGCCGTTCCGGGGGCACGATGACGGTGACAGGGCGCCCCACCACTTCGTCGGCGGTGTAGCCGTAGAGCCGCTCGGCAGCCCGATTCCAGGAGAGGATCACGCCCTCCGGGGATTGGCTGAGGATGGCCAGATCGGCGGATTCCACCAGGGCCGCCAGATGGGCGATGGCCTCCACGTCCTCGTCGGTCTCCACCTTCGTGCCCAAACCCCACACCCCCTTCCAGTGGGAGCGACAGATCGGCGAGGAGGAGGCCAGGAAGCGGATAGACCGCCTGATCGAACTGGTCAGCGACCGCAAGCTCCGGGTCGGATTCGGCAACCTTACCAAGAACCTGCGCAAGGAACTGGCGGAGAGCGGCCTGGACGACGACAAGATCCGGGCCGCGGTGGACGAGAAGCTGAGCAAGACCATCAGCGCGGCCCTGGGCTGACAAACAAACAAAAAAACTGCCGGAAGTGAGAGAACCCGCCGGCAGTTTTTTTCGTCAGCCAGCCCCGGAGGGTCAAAATGTCCGATTCGTAACCATGCTTTTGCCTTTTCACTTTTGACTTTTGCCTTCCGTCTCGTGAAAAGGCCGTGACGCGGACTTTTCACGAGACGGTCAGGACGGTATGCGGATCATCCTAATCGAAGACGACGAGCTCATCCGGGAGACCACGGTCGAGCTCCTCGAGCTCGCCGGCCACGAGACCGTGGCCGCAGCCGCGTCCGGCGGCGAGGCCCTGGACGCGTCCCGGGGCCTTGCCGCTGATCTCGCCATCGTCGATTTCTCCCTCCCGGACATGGACGGCGACGAGGCCGCAACCAGGCTCCGGGAGATCTTCCCGGCCATCCCCATCATCATCACCTCTGGCCGCCGTTTCGATCCCGGCGATTTCTCCGTCGGCCATCCCGTATTCTTTCTTCAGAAACCCTACGACCTGGAAACCCTTGAAACCGTGCTGAAAGAGGCTCTCAGCGTATTACCACGGTGAGCTTCACTCCTGCGGGCAGGGTTATCTTCCGGGTCACCGTTCCGGTGAGACCGGTTCCCACCAGATAGTAGAGGTTAGATGTACTGTATGTCCCGGCGGCCGGGTCTTCGGCCGAGGGCAGGGCGGTGTAGTATTTGGGCCCCACCTGGTCCGGGCTGCTGTCGATGAAGAGGTAGTTGGTCAGGTCTATCGAGCCTATGGAGTAAGTTTCCGTGCCGACCGTGCTGTTGAAAAAACCGCCGATGTTGTAGCGGTATCCCTGGGGCACTGCCGGGGTGGGATCGTCGGATAGGAGAACCGCCGCGCCCCATTTGCGCATGACCGAGGCGAAATCCTCGTTGTAGCCGAGGGCGGCCAGGGCCGCGTTCACGGCCTCCTCCCCGTCCTCGCCGTTCTGGACCATCTCGCGGAAGAGCCGCGCGCCGCCGAAATTGCGGGCGAGATACGCGCCAAAGGCGTAGACGATCGAGTAGCTGTTCAACACGTTGCTGTCGCCGGGATCGCTGATGGAGCCGGTCTGCCAGACGGTGAGGGGAATGTAGTCGAAGCGGTTGAAGCGGGGGAGGCGGCCATATACGTTGCCGGATGCGCCGGCGGTGCCGTCGTTGTGGGCCACGCCCCGCGGGCCGTCGATTCCGGCCTTGTCGGCGATGAAGTCCTCTGCCATTTCGGCCGCCATCTCGTTCAGCCAGTCAGAGGCGCTGGATAGATCGTTCCTCACCAGTTTCTGATAGAAAAAGATCATGTGCTGGAGTTCATGGGCCAGGGTTCCGAACGTGGTTTCCGGCCAGTAGTCGGTGGGGTCCCAGGCGAGCTCCTCTTTCTGGGCAAAGAGGTTGGAGTCGATATAGAACATCAGGCGTTCGTTCGAGTAGTCATATGATGTCCCGAGAAAGTTGTCCTTGCTCCAGAAGTATCCGAGCATGCCGCCGTTGATGGAGTCGTCGTCCTCGATGTCGTAGAGGAGGATGGTGATGTCGCCGGCCGCGGCCGGGGGGATCAGGTTGGCGTAGTCGTGCGTTCCCCATTCCGCGCCGTAGATGCCGGTGACCCAGTCGTAGATGTCGTTGTCGCTGCCGCTTGCAAGGAACCGGGCCGCGAGTTCGTCCACCATGGCCTGGGTGACGCAGTTTGGTTCGGCGCAGCCCGAATCCCAGGCGTTGTCGTCCACATAGATGTTCAGGGTTCTTGCGCCGTCGCTCGCAACCTTCCTGCAGGTGGCATTGATTATGCCGCTTGTCGTGCTGCTTTCGGTGTAGAAAGGAGAGACTGCCGCCAACGGTGTCGGCCAGGGGCGCGGGCGGGACGGCGGCTGAATAGGAGGCGGCCGGTTCCGGCTGCGATGCCGGGGCTGCGGCCGTGGCATAAAAGGCTGGTCTGGAGTTGAACAGGCTTGCGTCTTCGCGGTCTTTCAGGGCGATTCCCATGGCTGCGGCCTTTCTTGCCGTGCCCGCGGCCCGCTGCCTGGCCGCGGACAGTTCTGCGGCGGCGATGGCTGCGGAGGCGGCTTGCGGCGGGGAAGCGGTGTCGTTGCCGCTTACGTTGGTGAAGACGAAGAACAGCGTTCTGACAGCGTTTCCCAGGTCGACCGTGTAGGTGAAGGTGGTTTCACCGGTGTCGCTCGCCGGGGTGTCGAGGTGGTCGATGCCGTAGCCGGAACCGGAATAGTCGTAGGTGTAGTCTGGCGGGCCGGCAGCGGGCGCCACCGCCGGCGCATCGTTGCCGCCGCAGCCTGAAACAAGGCCCGCAGCCAGGATGACAAGAAGGGGAATCCGGAAAATCGCCGATGCGGCCGGAAGCATTTTGGGACACTCCATAAATGAGACCTGAATCCGTGAGCGTTCGAGAGCGGGCCAGATGCAAGGAGGCGATGGCGTTGATATACCTCTGTCACGGATTCGGGGGGGAATGATTATTGGGCCAATTATAGCACGGAAAAGCAGGCATCAGACCTGTTTTCCGGCGAGCTGGCCGCAGGCGGCGGAGATGTCGCCCGCCGCGGCGGCAGGGGAAAGGCGCGGCAGGTGGCAACGACATCCTCGACGGCGGGGCCGGGGCCGACCGTCTGTACGGCGGCAGCGGTTATGACGTCTACTACGCCACCAGCGGCGATTCAATATATGGATGCCGACGGCTCGGGCGCGGTTTATTTCGGCGGGCGGCTCACCGGCGGCAAGGAGACCTGTTCGTGCGAGAACCGCTACAAGGGCGACGGCGGGTATTACACCCTTTCCGGCGGAGTCCTGACCTTTACCCGGGGCGGTGAGACGATCACCATCAGCAACTTTTCCGACGGCGATCTCGGGATCAGGCTGAAAAAACTCACCGACGAGGAGCGGCAGAATTTTTGTTCTCCGCTGATCCTCGACCTGAACGGCAACGGGGTGACCTCGACCTCGCTTTACAGCCCGTTGGAAAACCGTCGTCGTTTTCTGGGGGGCAGACGGTTTCTGGGTGTTGACAAAAAGGCGGACAGATAGGAATATCTATCCCGTTCCCGCTTTTTGAGCCTGGTTTTCGGGGGATGCCATGTACACCAAGACATTGATAAAGGAAATGGCGATGATGGACCGGCAGATGGGCCGGGTCATGCGTTCGGTCTCCATGGTTACCTGCCTTGCCGGCGGCGCGGTGGAGCGGGGGGGGTGGGCCCCGCCCGCGGACGTGGGCGAGACCGCCTCCGAGGTGGTGGTGATGGTGGAGGTGGCCGGGGTCCGGCCCGGGTCCCTGTCCGTGGTCCTCGACCGGCAGACGGTCACGGTCTCCGGCACCAGGACCCTGCCCGAGTTCCCCTTCCGCCGCCTGCACCGCATGGAGGTGGAGCAGGGAGGGTTCCGCCGTGTCATCCCCCTGCCGTGCCCGGTGGCGGCGGAGCACGGCACCTACACCTGTGACAACGGCATCCTCGTCGTCCGCCTGCCAAAAGCTTAAACAGGAGACAGGGGGCAGAAACATCGGCACGGATCCGGCGTCCTGTGCCCTGACCCCTGAATGGATTCATGTCGGAAGAACACGAAGACAAGAAGAACGAAGAGGCCAAGAAACAGGTGAACCCGGCCGAGCTCGAGGTGCCGGAGACCCTGCCGGTGCTGCCGGTGCACGGCTTTGTCTTCTTCCCCGGCATGGGCTTTCCCCTGAACATCAGGAACCCCTCCTCCCGCAGCCTCATCGACGCGGCCGTGGTCGGCGACCGCATGGTCGCCATCGTCTCCCACCGGCCCGACATCGAGGAGAAGGACCGGCCCGGCCACCACGAGCTCTTCCGGGTCGGGGTGCTCGGTTACATCCACAAGATGGTCAAGGGAGACGACGAGGTCTACCAGGTGCTGATGAGCGCGGTGCGCCGCATCCGCATCACCGGGTTCATAGACGACCCCTCTGTCTCATACCTGGCGGCCCGGGTCGAGCCCCTGGCGGGCGATCTTGAAAAGGACACCGAGACCGACGCCCTCATCCTGCACCTGCGGGGCGAGTTCAAGCGGCTGGTGGAGATGAGCGGGGCACCGACCGAGCTGCTCATGACCGTCAACGCCATCAAGGACCCCTATCAGATAGCCTATCTGATCGCCTCCCAGCTCAACCTCGACCTGGAGGAGGAACAGAGCATCCTCGAGATCGACGGGCTCAAGGAACTGCTCAACCGGGTGGCCCGCCATCTGAACCGCCGCATAGAGACACTGGAGATGGCGGGCGAGATCCAGAAGGCGGTCAAGGAGGACATGGACGCCAAGCAGCGGGACTTCTTCCTCCGCCAGCAGCTCAAGGCGATAAAGAAGGAACTGGGCGAGGACGAGGAGAACGTCGAGATCAACGAGCTCGAGGAGAGGATCGCCAAGGCACCCCTCTCCGAAGAGGCCCGGGCCGCGGCCGAACGCGAGCTGGGCCGGCTCAAGCGCATCTCGCCATCCTCGCCCGAGTACACCGTCTCGCGCAACTACCTCGACTGGATCCTCGATCTGCCCTGGGAGACCTCCACCGAGGACCGTCTCGACCTGGAGGAGGCGAAAAAGGTCCTCGACGCCGATCATTACGGGCTCGAGAAGATAAAGAAACGCATCCTCGAGTTCCTCGCGGTTCGCAAGCTCAGGGCCGACATGCACGGGCCCATTCTCTGTTTCGCCGGGCCGCCGGGGGTGGGCAAGACCTCGCTCGGCCAGTCCATCGCCCGGGCCATGGGCCGGAAGTTCGTGCGTATCTCCCTGGGCGGGGTGCGGGACGAGGCCGAGATCCGCGGCCACCGCCGCACCTATATCGGTTCGCTGCCCGGCCGGATCATCCAGAGCCTGAAAAAGGCCGGATCGAACAATCCCCTGTTCATGCTCGACGAGGTGGACAAGCTGGGCAGCGACTTCCGCGGCGATCCGTCGTCGGCCCTGCTCGAGGTGCTGGACCCGGAGCAGAACAGCACTTTTGCCGATCATTACCTGGAGATCCCATTCGACCTCTCAAAGGTGATGTTCATCACCACCGCCAACTACCTGGACAACATCCCCGGCCCCTTACGCGACCGGATGGAGGTGATCGAGCTTTCCAGCTACACCGAGGAGGAAAAGCTCATGATCGCGAAGAACCATCTGGTGGCAAAGCAGCTCGAGGCCCACGCCCTCACCGGGGACGATCTTGAGATAAGCGATGAGGCCATCCGCGCCCTGATCCGCTCCTACACCCGCGAGGCCGGGGTGCGCAACCTGGAGCGCGAGATCGCCGCCATCTGCCGGGCGGTGGCAAGCCGGATCGTCTCCGGCGCAAGCGGCAAGCATACGGTGGGGGCGGAGGATCTTCCCGAGCTGCTCGGCCCGCCGAGGTTTTTTTCCGAATCCCTGGCCCGTTCCTGGGGGCCGGGGCTGGCGACCGGTCTCGCCTGGACCCCGGTGGGCGGGGTGCTGCTTTTCATAGAGGCGGCCATGATGCCGGGCAAGGGCGGCCTGACCCTCACCGGCAAGCTCGGTGAGGTTATGAAGGAATCCGCCACCGCGGCGTTGACCTTCATCCGTTCCAACGCCGCTGACCTCGCCATTGACGACGATATTTTCACTGAAAACGACATTCATGTCCACGTGCCCGAGGGCGCGGTGCCCAAGGACGGCCCCTCGGCCGGGGTGGCGATGGTCGCGGCCCTGACCTCGTTGCTTTCGGAAAGGCCGGTGAGGCGGGAAGTGGCCATGACCGGCGAGATAACCCTCCGGGGCGACGTGCTGCCCGTGGGAGGAATAAAGGAAAAGGTGCTGGCCGCGGTCAGGGCGGGGATAACCGAGATCATTCTGCCGCATATCAATGAAAAGGACGTTGCCGATATTCCCGAGGACATACGGGAAAAGATAACCTTCCATTACGTCCGCGACATCCGCGAGGCCCTTGCCGCGGCAATGGGAAAGACGCGGCGGGCAAGGCGGAAGGGAACGAAACGGAACAGGCGCGCCGCAGGGTGAAGGGCGGGGCCGCCGCCGGAAGCGCCGGAGTGCATCAGTGCGCCGGCTGTTCCGCGCACCCGCTACGCCGCAGAAGAGCCGGATTTTTTGCGGCGCCATCTTTTTTGTTGTTTTTTGTCCGTGGTATTGTAACCCTTTCTCAGGCCTGTTGTCTTGCGGCCGGACCGCGAACCCAGGGAGGCCGGGAGTCCATATGAAGATATTTGTCGGCAACTATCCCTTTGACCTGGAAGAGGACGAACTCAGGGAAATCCTGAGTCCTTACGGGCTTTCCGGGCTGGATTTCGTCCGCGATCCCGAGGGCGCTTCGCGCGGATTCGCCTTTGCGGAGCTCGAGAGGGGGGATGAGGTCGTTCACGATCTCGACGGCCGGGTTGTCGGCGGCCGGGAACTCAGGGTGCGCCGGGCGGTGGAAAGAAACATAGCAGCCCGTTGAAAAACGTAACGAGCGCAGACGAGGCAAGGAAAAAATCCGGCGAAAAAACGCAGTTTACACAGGGTAAATGAGCATTTTGAGCCGGATTTTGACGCCGCATCGTCAACACAGTAGTTTTTCAACGGGCTGATAGGTTGATTTTCCACTTTTCATCGCTTTTTATTTACCACCACACTGTGGTACAATTTGGGCAGGATTCAAGGCAACCATTTTCAGGGTTTTCACCATGGCAAAACAGAACTGCTGGGAGTTCAAGAAATGCGGGCGCGAGCCGGGCGGGGCCAAGGTAGCCGAGCTGGGCGAGTGCGAGGCCGCCACCCGTGAGATCGCCGACGGCATGCACGGCGGCAAGAACGGTGGCCGGGTCTGCTGGGCCATATCCGGCACCCTGTGCGGCGGCAAGGTACAGGGCGTGTTCGCCAAAAAGGTGTCGAGCTGCCTCGAGTGCGATTTCTTCAAGAAGGTCCTGGAGGAGGAGGGGGCGGAACTGCTGCGTCTTTCCCGCATCCTCAAGACTTTCAAGGAGTACGACGTCTACCGCCTGAAAAAGGACGTCAGCGCCGCATGAGCAGGGAATGCCGCCGCTGCGGCGAGTGCTGCCGCCGCGGCGGCCCGGTCCTGCACTCCGAAGACCGCGGGCTTTTCGCCGCAAAGGTCATCTCGATCACTGACGTGGTAAGGGTCAGGAAGGACGAACCGGCCTTTGACCCCGTGCGGGGCCGGGGCGTCAGGGCCGCGGCGGAGATGCTCAAGATAGGCGGCAGGGGCCGTTCATGGAGCTGCCGTCTTTTTTCGCCTGATCCGCCCGCCTGCACGGTGCATGCGGACCGTCCCCTGGAGTGCCGCCTTCTCTTCTGCCGCGTTCCGGGAGATCTGGCCGCGGTGGCGGGGCGAGATCTTCTTGCCCTCTCCGCAGTGCCGGATCTTGATTCCGCCCTCTTGAGACTTGCCGGAGAATTCGACCGCGCCTTCCCTTTCTCCGCCTTCAACCTTTTGCTCGAAAAAGCGGCTCGCGACCGCAGAGCGCTCGCCGAGCTTTCATCCATGGTCAACCGCGAACTGCGTTTTCGCATGAAGACCTGCGCTGCCCACAGCCTTTCTCCGTCCCTGGAAACGGCAATCCTCGGCCGGCCGTTTTTCATGTCCGCGGCCGCTTCCGGGTTCGAGGTGCAGGAGAGGGAAGGGGAGCTTGCATTGCGGCCGCCCGTCTGATAGGTAAATTAGCGCATCACCCGCTCTTTTCCTTGACGCGTCCACGCTTGCGCTAATATATTCAATTTCTTTAGCAACACCTTGCAAACAGCGCGGCGCTGCGTGCGCCGTCATGGCTGTTTGATCCACCGCGCTACGCAGGACGGAAACCCTGGGCGGTCGCCATGAAAGGAAAACCGAGAAAAGAACTCATAGGCACCGAAGGCATGGTGCTTCTCGACACGGTGCGCCGTCTTGTCCGCCGCAACGCGGTGGACAACCTGCTCAAGCTCTGCAACAAGACCCATCCGGCCGACATGGCCTGGGTCTTCCGCCACCTGGCCGCCAACGACCGTAAGTACGTCTTCAACATTGTGGCCCAGACCGACATGGTCGGCGAGTTTCTGAGCGAACTCGACAAGGCCATTCTCCTCGACCTGGTCAGCGATCTCACGCCCCAGTTTCTCCTCACCATCATCAACGACATGCCCTCTGACGACGCCGCCGACATCATGGAGGCGCTGCCCGAGGAACTGGCCGACGAGATCCGCAGGATCATGGCCAGGGAGGACCGGGAAGAGGTGGACGAGCTCCTCCAGTATCAGGCCGACACCGCCGGCGGCCTCATGTCCACCGATTTCATGGCCCTGGATGAAAACATGAGCGTTTCCGACGCCATAAAGAAAATCCAGGAGCGCAGCGAGGAGATGGAGATGGTCTTCTACCTCTACATCACCCACGGGGAGGGGCAGCTTACCGGCGTCCTTTCCCTGCGGGAGCTGCTCATGCACCCGCCATACCGCCAGCTGCGCAATATCATGAACCCGGACGTGGTCGCGGTCAGCGTGGACACCCCCCAGAGCGAGGTGGCCCACGTGGTCTCGCAGTACAATTTTCTCGCCGTGCCGGTGGTTGATTCCTCGTACCGGCTGGTGGGTATCGTCACCGTTGACGACGTCATCGACGTCATCCGCGAAGAGGCCACCGAGGAGTTTCTGCAGATGGCCGGTGCGGGCAAGGACCGCGAGATACTGCTCAAGCCGGTGCTGAAGAACGCCATGCTCCGTGCCCCCTGGCTGTTCGCCACCTGGTTCGGCGGCCTGCTTAACATCTTTATCATCTCATCCTTCAAGGACGAGCTGGAAAAGGTGGTGGCCCTGGCCGCATTCATTCCCATCATAGCCGGCATGGGCGGCAACATCGCCAACCAGTCGAGCACCATCATCGTCCGCGGCATAGCCACCGGCAGGATCAACATCCAGGAGGTCGCCAGCCTGGTGTTCAAGGAGCTGAGGGTGGGCCTCATTCTTGGCGCCTTCTTCGGGCTTCTTCTTGGCCTGGTCTATTATCTGGGGCATACCGACATGGCCGAGCTGGCACTGTCCATCGGCATAGCCAGTCTCTGTTCCATGACCATCGCAGCCACCATCGGCACCGTGGTTCCGGTGACCCTGCGCCGTCTCGGGGTTGACGCGGCCATCGCCACCGTGCCCTTTGTCTCAACCTCGATGGACATCATCAGCGTCACCACCTATTTCTTCATCGCCAAGTACATGCTGGGGCTGTGATGCGACTGCTGCGAAACCGGACGAGGATATCCCATCTGGCCGTGCTGCTGGGGCTTGCGTTCCTGGCCGCCGTAATAGGCGCCAACCGCGGCCGCCCCCTGCACGATCCTGCCGCTTCCCCCCGCACGGTGACCCCGGCCAACGGCCTTGGCGGCGAAGAAAAAAACAATATCAGGATCTTTGAGAAAGTCGCTCCGGCCGTGGTCTTCATCAACACCATCACCCTGGAGCGCGATTTTTTTTCCCTGAATATCTACGAGATCCCCAAGGGCACCGGCTCGGGCTTTGTCTGGGACAAGGAAGGACGCATCGTCACCAATTTCCACGTCATCGAGGGGGCGAGCAAGGTGGAGGTCACCCTGGCGGACAGCTCCACCTGGAAGGCGGCCCTGGTGGGGGCCGCGCCCGACAAGGACATCGCTGTCCTGAAGATATCCGCGCCGCCGGAAAGGCTGACCCCCATTCCCCTCGGAACCTCATCCGATCTCAAGGTGGGGCAGAAGGTGCTGGCCATAGGCAACCCCTTTGGCCTCGACCAGACCATGACCAGCGGCATCGTCAGCGCCCTGGGCCGGGAGATAAAATCGGTCACCGGCCGCAAGATCCGCGGGGTGATCCAGACCGACGCTCCCATAAATCCCGGCAACTCTGGCGGGCCGCTGCTTGACAGTTCCGGCCGCCTGATCGGCATGAACACCGCCATCTACAGTCCGTCCGGGGCCAGCGCCGGCATCGGTTTCGCCGTGCCGGTGGACGAGATCAACCGGGTGGTGCCGGTGCTCATCCGCGAGGGCAGGCTGGTGCGGCCGGGGCTTGCGGTATCGGTGGCGGAGAAGTCGCTCGCCCGCAGGCTGGGGGTGAAGGCCGGCGTGCTTGTCATCCGGGTATGGCGCGGCAGCAACGCGGAAAAGGCGGGCCTGCGCGGCACGTACCGCGTCTGGGGCGGTATCCGGCTGGGCGATGTAATCATCGGAGTCAACGGAGAACCGGTCAACAGTTACGACGACCTCCTCTCCGAGTTCGAAAAACACCGCGTCGGCGAGCGTGTGGCCCTGCAGATCATCCGCAACGGCCGGCCGGAAGAGGTCGAAGTGACACTTGAAGAGGTGGAATAACCTTGATCTGGTGGACCAGGGGGCTGCGCAGCCTCATATCATCGGACGAGGAGCAGCGCCTCGATCTTTTCAGGGTATTTCCCGGCATTCGCAGGTTCCTGGCCGCGCGGCACCATTATGCCTACATCCGCACCGCGGGCGACATCCTTTTCCTGATCGTGGTCATTTCCGGCCTTTTCGGTCCCCAGAGCGCGGACCGCAACTTTGCCGTGTTCCTCGTCTGGGGGCTTCTCTGGCCTTCCATCGTCCTGAGCTGGTTCTTCACCGGCAGGATGTGGTGCGGCATCTGTCCCTTCCCGGGTCTCGGGGTGTTCTTGCAGCGGAAAGGGCTTTCGCTGAACCTTCCGGTTCCTGAAATCCTCAGGAAATACGGGGTGTACGCCTCGGTCTTCCTCCTCGCCCTGGTCATATGGGTCGAGATCGTCGCCGGGCTCGACCGCTCGCCCACCGGCACGAGCTGGCTCGTTCTCTCCATTGTCGCGGGCAGCGCGGTCATGGCGGTTTTTTTTCCGGGCCAGGCATGGTGCCGCCACCTGTGCCCGCTCGGAAGGATAAGCGGGGCAGCGGCCACTTTATCCATAACCGAGTTCCGGCCGGATCACGAAAAATGCCGCGGCTGCGAGACCTTTGGCTGCAACCGCGGGGTGGACGGCAAGCGCGGTTGCCCGGTCTATCTCGGGGCCTACGGGGTGCAGAACAACCTCCACTGCCTGGTCTGCGGCCACTGCCTGGTGCTCTGTCACCGGGACTCGCCCCAGCTGCTGTTGCGCAACCCGTACTCGGAGCTGGTCCGTAACAAGGGGCGCTACATCACCTGCACCTATATCGTTCCCTTTCTGATCGGCTCCCAGCTCGCCAGGTTCTTCCGTCACCACGAGCTCTACCGGAAATTGTGCGCCTGGGCCTCAATGCCGGACGCGCTCGCCTTCAGCCTTCTGCTCGTGGCCGGGTTCCTGCTGGTCATCGGCATCATCAGGTTCGGCACCCACCTATTCGGGATCAGCGAGGATCCAATGTTCGGCAAGTTCGCGCCGCTGGTGCCCATCCTCATACCAATGGCCTTCACCGGTGAGCTTGTTTACCGTTTCGAGGCCTTTGCCGGCGGCATCGGCGATTTTCTCCCCACCATAGGCAGGCAGTTCCACCTCGCCGTCCTGGAGCATCTGGCCTTCCGTATCCCCGACCTTCCGGTGCAGGTGCTTTCCGCCTTCTTCATGCTCAACGGCGCCATCGCCGGTTCCTACATCCTCTGGCGCTTCTGCCTCGAGGATTTCGAGGGCCTGGTGCGGCTGCGTAACTTCATCGTCATCAACCTGATGATCTTTTTCCTCCTGTTAGCCTACCTGGCGGTCATCTTCTGAACGGATCGGTTTTCATTGCCCGCGGCTGCGTTCCCGTCTCCTGAGCCTGTCTTGCGATATCCTCCGGGCCAGGGCGCGCAGGTCGCGGGTCTGGTCGCTCTCGTCCATGATCTCCCGGCCGACTATCTCCTCTATGATGTCCTCAAGGGTGATGATGCCGGTGAAACTGCCATATTCGTCCACAACCACGAAGAGGTGATTTCGCTTGACGATGAACTCCTGCAGCACCATGGACAGCGGCGAGGTCTCGGGCACGAAATGGACCGGATGCATCATGCTGGAGAGACGGAGCCCGTCCAGCCCTTCGGAGGCGGCGAGCAGGACGTCCTTCCTGAATACAATGCCGGATATGTCGTCCGGATCGCGGCCGTATATGGGCACCCGGCTGTGGAGCTTCCATTTTTCCTTGTCGCGCACCGCCTCGCGCACGGTCAGTTTTTCACTCAAGGTGTAGGTCACCGTGCGCGGGGTCATGGCGTCGATCACCCTTTTTTCGTTCAGTTCCAGGACATTGGCTATCACCCGCTCCTCCTGCAGGCCTATCTTGCCCGCCCGGCGGCTAAGCGCCGCCAGGGCCCGCACCTCCTCGGCGCTGACGCTCTGATCTCCGTCGGCCGCAGGGATGAGCCGGGTGACCTTTTCGCACAACCATACCAGCGGGGCCATGATGCGGATCAGGATGAGCACCGGCAGGGCTATCACCGGCCCGATGTTGCGGTAGTAGGAGACTCCGATGGTCTTTGGCAGGATCTCGGAGAACATCAGGATGGCGAGGGTGAAAAGGAGGGAGAAGGTCAGCAGGTTGTCCTCGCCCATGACCCTGGAGGCGGCCGCGCCGGCCACCGCCGCGCCCATGGTGTTGGCAATGGTGTTGAGCGACAGGATGGCGGTGATGGGACGCTCCATCTGGCCGCGGAGCTGTTTCAGGCGAAGGCCGCTTTTTTTCCCCCTGCGCATCAATACCTCTATGTAGGCGTCCGGCATGGCATACAGGGCTGCCTCAAATATGCTGCAAGCGGATGAAATTATGATAGAAAGCGAAGTTGCAACAACAAGCTCAAGCAATTTACACCTCCATGCATCATGGGTATGATTGTTGGGCCAGCAAGCATGCCCCAAGATAACAGAAAAAAAAATCCGACCGGCAAACAAAATTCATCTATACTTTGTGGCAAGTACCTTTTCATCTGCGCAGACGCGGCAGGCGGCGCAGGGGCGGGGAGGCCCGGAGCCGCAGAACGCTGTAGCATACCATGGGGATGCATGGCCGTTTATGGAGCGGGAAAAACGTTATTGCGTCTTCGTCATAGATCCGGATCCTGACACCATTGCCCTGTTCAGGGCCCATTTCCAGGACTGCGGCCATCTCGTACACTACTGTGAAAACGCCCAGGAGGCGTTCGGGATAATGCAGGCCGTCTATCCCGATATCTGCATTGTCAGGGAAAAACTTTCCGACATGGACGGATGCGTTGCCCTGGCCCGGCTTGCCCGCCGTTTCCCCCATTCCATAAGGGTGATATCCGGAATCGAGGAACGCAGCGCGCAACTGATGCGCGCGGTGGCCACCGGCATTGCCCACCGCCACATATGTTTTCCATGGGAAAGAAACGGCGTGGCCGCCATACTCAACCAGGACTTCAGGACCAGGCAACGTCTCCGGGTGAAGAGGTGCTGGCGTTTTCTCGAACGGGAGGAGCTGGTGCCGGTGTTTCCCGAAGTGCTTGTCCGGGTCGACGAGATCGTGGCCAGAAGAGACTTTGACATGTCTGAGCTCGCCGATGTGATATCTTCCGATCCCTCCACTGCGGCGATGCTGCTCAAGATCGTCAACTCGTCGGCGTTCCCAAAGAACGCCGCCATCGGCAACGTGGCCCACGCCCTTTCCTACCTCGGCATCGACCGGCTGCGCGAGATCCTTCTCTTCATCTGCGCAAGAAAGGCCATTCCGCCCGATGAGGCATGCCTCGACCAGGCCAGGATGATCGCCGCCCATTCATTCGCCTGCAGCAGACTCGCGGCTGAAATCGCCGCAATCATGACCCTTGGCCGGGAAAAGGAAGCCGCGACCGCGGCCCTGCTGCACGACCTCGGCAAACTGGTTTTCCTTGCCGTCAGATGCGGCAGCTATCTCGAGAGCCTGGCCTACCGTCAGGCGTTCAGCATAACCTCGGCCGAGATTGAAAGGGACGAGTTCGGGGTCACGCATGCCGAACTCGGCAGCTCGCTGCTCCTGTGGTGGAACCTGCCGATGAACATGGTCGAGGCGGCGGCGTATCACAATGCCCCCATCCGTTCACTCAGCGGGATAAGCCGCTGCGTTGCCGTGGCCGACCGCTGTGTCCTGGAGGCCGAGGCCGGGGAAGGAACGCTCACTGACATCGACGCCCTCAAGCCCATGTTTCCGGTGGACGACTGGCGCAGGAGCGCGGCCCGGCTCACGAGCGGCGGCCGGGAAAATCCTTTGACGAACTGAACCTGCTGGTTTAAATCTCTCCCACACCGGGCCGATACTCCTTCTTTGCCGAGCTGTTCAACAGAACAGATAACAGCCCGTTGAAAACGAGCGCGAGCGCGGATGAGGCAAGGAAGAATCCGGCGACTCGGAGCGAAGCGAAGAGAACGGCAGCAGAATGCTGCCGGCCCGAAGGGCGAGGCGCCATGCGCCGAGTAAAAAGCGCAGTTTACGTGGGGTAAATGAGCATTTTGAGCCGGATTCTGACGCAGCATCATCAAGCGCAGTAGTTTTTCAACGGGCTGATAAGGCCCGGCCTTTCTCAACCAAATTTGACCGGAGTGCTGTTCATGAACGTCAAGGTGTCTGCAACGGAAGCCAGGTCGGCCGTGTGCGATCTCGCGGTTTTCTTTGTTGCCGAAAAGAGCAGGAAGAAACGGGTGTCCCGTATCGCCGGGGCGGACAGCCTGCTTGAAAGGGCGAGGAGAGCCGGGGACTTCCGTGGCCGTGAGGGAGAGATCCTCGTCTGGTACAACGACAGCGGCGCGGGACCGGCCCGGGTCATGTTCTGCGGCGCGGGAAAGGAACCGGGGGATGCCGAGGCGGTCAGGATCGCGGCCGGGAGAATGGCCCTGGCCGCCTCGAAGACCAGGGCGGCAAAGGTGACGGTCGCGCCGCCCGAGTGCGCTCTCTCCGCCGCGGATCTGGCCTGCGCCCTGGTGGAGGGGGTGATGCTCGCGGGCTACCGCTTCGGCCGTTACCGGGAGGAAAAGGAAGAGGAGAGCGGCCGTATCGAGGATCTCACGCTTGCCTTTCCCGCCTCCGCAGGCAGCGCCCGCCGGGGCGCGGCCCTGGGGCGGATAATGGCGCATGCCGCCTGCCGGGCCAGGGACATGGCCAATGAGCCCGGCAACGTCTGGACCCCGGAGGCCTTTGCCGCGGCTGCCCGTGAAATCGCAAAACGCCATTCCCTGCGTCTGACGGTGATGGGAAGGAAGGAGCTTGAGAAAAAGGGCATGGGAGGGCTTCTCGGCGTCAACCAGGGCTCGGGCAAGCCGCCGCGGCTGATCGTGCTCGAGTATGGAACAGAGAAAAAAGACGCCGCTGCGCCGCTTCTGTTCGTGGGCAAGGGCCTAACCTTCGATTCCGGCGGCATATCGCTCAAGCCCGGCGCCGGAATGGAGGACATGAAATATGACATGTGCGGCGGCGCCTGCGTGCTCGCGGTGATGGAGGCGGCCGCGGAGCTTGGACTGAAGAGGCCGCTGGTCGCCATGATCCCGGCGACCGAGAACCTGCCCGGCCCGGACGCGCTCAAGCCCGGCGACATAATAAGGATCCACGACGGCACCACGGTGGAGGTGGTCAACACCGACGCGGAAGGCCGTTTGATCCTGGCCGACGCCATTGCCTATGGCGTAAAAAAATATCGCCCGGCCGCAGTGATCGACGTGGCCACCCTGACCGGGGCCGCGATCATCGGCCTTGGTCATCACCGCACCGCCCTGATGAGCAACGACGACCGGCTCGCGTCCGCCATCATATCCGCCGGAGACCGTTGCGGCGAACCGCTCTGGCGGCTGCCTCTGGGGAAGGAATACGCAAGACAGCTCGAGTCCAGGGTGGCTGATCTGAAAAACGTGGGCGGCAAACCGGCGGGCACCATTACTGCGGCCTGTTTCCTGGAGAGATTCGTCGGCGACACCCCCTGGGCCCATCTGGACATCGCCGGAACCGCCTGGGATTACACCGAGAAATCATACGTGCCCAAGGGCCCTTCCGGGGTGGGGGTCCGCACCCTGATCGAGTTCCTCCGCCAATGGAAGGGCCAGACAGCCGCCTGACTGCTGCTGAGAGTGTCTGATCTCTGTCTGAATGAATATCCTCATCGTCAAAACCAGCGCCATCGGCGACGTCACCCACACCCTGCCCGCGCTCGCAGCCCTGCGCGAGAGATTCCCCGACGCAAACATAGACTGGCTGGTGGAAGAGGCGGCCGCCGGCATCCTGCGCGGAGTTCCCGGCATCGACCGGTTGCTGGTGTCCCGCCGCCGCCACTGGTGGGCGGAGATGAAACATGGACCGCGGCGGGCAATGCGGGCCCTTGGTGAATTTTTCTCCTTTGTCCGTCTTCTCCGTTCCCGGCGTTACCAGCTCCTCTTTGATTTCCAGAACCTGCTAAAGAGTTCGATATTCGTTCTTCTCGCCCGCGCTGACGAAAAAATCGGTTTTGGCCGGGGCATGGAACACTCGGAGATGAGCTATCTCTTCCTCTCCCGGCGGATAAAACCGGTGAGCATGGATATCCATGCGGCCAGAAGGGAGCTCATGCTGCTCGAGGCGGCAGGAGTGATCGAGAGGGCAGGAGAACCGGAGCCAAGGTTGCCGGTGAGCCGGGAAGCGGAAAAAAAGGCGGCCGCTCTCATTGCCGGAGTCAAGGGAGACGGGCCGCTCGTGGCCGTGAACCCGGTGGCCACCTGGGAGACCAAACTGTGGAGCGTGTCCGGATTCGCCAGGGTGGTGGAGCAACTCACCGCCTCCGGTTGCCGGATGGTGATGACCGGCGGGCCGGGCGACCGCGGGATGGTCGCGGAAATAATCAGAAGAAGCGGGGCCGGGGTGGAGAACCTGTGCGGCCGCACCAGCCTGGCCGAGCTTGCGGCCCTTTACGCCATCTGCGACCTGGTCATATCGACCGACACCGGCCCCATGCACATCGCGGCGGCTGCCGGTGCCCCGGTCCTGGCCATATTCGGCCCCACCGCTCCCTGGCGCACCGGCCCTCTCGGTAAAAGGTGCCGGGTGCTCAGGCTCGGGCTCGAGTGCAGCCCCTGTTTCAAAAAAATCTGCCCCGGAAACGGCCACGCCTGCATGACCGGCATCAGCCCGGCCATGGTGGCGGACGAGGCCCTCGCCATGCTGGCCTCCTGAATCCGGTTTCCGGCCGCCTCACTCGGACGGAGAGGGGAGCAGGGTCATTGAGCCGCCTGCCGATGAGGAAAAGAACCGCGGCCGTTGTTCGACGTTACCCTTTTTCGCGGCGTCCTCCACCGCCGGGGCCAGGTAGGCGTATATCCGGGGCAGGGTGTAGTTGCCCTTTTTCAGGGCCTCGATCAGGTAATAAGTGAAAGTGCCGTGGCCCTTGTCGGCCAGGACCGAGCTTATCTGATCCGAGGACGAGGCGGTCAGGACCGCCATTCCGGCCGCGGGCAGGAGTGGTTCCTTGGCCTCAACGAAGACCGGCCTGGTGTTTGGCGGGAGGACGGAACGGCCGCCGGCCCCTGAGAAGCAGGAGTCGATTAGCACGATCCGTTCCCTGGCCTCGATGGATGCGAGCCTGTCGTACAGCCCCTGGAGGGGATATGCGGTCTGGGCCAGATAGGCGGGATCTGCGTCCACCGGCAGAAGGTAGCCGTTGCCCGCAGCGTCCGGGGCTCCATGACCGGAGTAGTAGACGATGACCGTCCCCTTGGCCGACGACCGGTTCGGCAGCCAGGCCTCGAATACCCGCCGGAAGGCGGACAGGGTGGCGTCGTCTCCGATAAGGTACTGGATGTTGCGTTCCGGTATGCACATCTCGGTCAGGGCTCGGCGGATCGTGGCTGCGTCGTCTACCGAGAATCTGGATCGCTGGGCGATATTGCGGTAGGCCTCGATGCCGATGATCACCGCCAGGTCATGTGGCCGCGGCCGGCAGCCGGTGTCGGGGAGGACGCGGCGGCCGGCCGCGACTATACCCTTTTGGCTTCTGAACTTGTCCACGGTGACGTAGCGGTAGACCGAGGCCGCCAACGGCCGCAGGCCGCGGTGCACGTCGCCGGCTGCTACCGTCTGCAGGGCGTTCATGCTATCTTCGCTCACATAACCGAGCCGCCGGTGGGCCAGTATCCCGAGCCTGCGGGCGTTGGGGTTGTCGCTGAGGATGATGTTGACCAGGGGAGCGGCGAGGGAGGAGCGGGGCTCACCCCGGGCCGCCAGGGCCTCGATGGCGGCCACGGCCACGGCCGGGTTACGGTCGTAGAGCCGGTTTCTCAGGGCGTCCTTTGCGCCGGGGAGATCACGGTCGAGGCGGCGGAAGGCGTTTATCGCCGCCAGGCGCACCTTGGGATCGCTGTCGGCGAAGGCCCTGACCAGGGCGGGGCCGCTGGCCGGATCGGCCAGGGCGGCCTCGTCTGCGATGCCATAGCGGCGGTACCACCCGCCGGCGCAGGAGGCCGTGACCACAAGCGTCGTCAGGACGAGCAGGATGAAGGTCTTCATATATCAACCATACCCGAATCCGCTGGCTGTTGCATCATTGCCTGACTATCTAAACCC
>JALWTY010000141.1 GCA_026993265.1 Desulfobacterales bacterium | reverse complement strand
GCACGGATCAAATGAATGCACCGTGCGCAGCACCTCGAGGGGTTTTTCCGGATCGCTCACCGGGTTGCCGACCAGGGCGGCCTCGTAGGGGCCGGGCTCGTCCCGGTCGTTCCTGGGCCCCGCGTTCCAGGTGGAGGGGACCACGGCCTGGTAGTTCCTTATCTTGCGGTTCTCGATCACGATCCAGTGGGACAGTATCCCCCGCGGGGCCTCGTGGAACCCGAATCCCTGATACACGCCGGGGCCGATCTCCGGCTGGTTGAAGGTGGCAAGATCGCCGGACTCGATGTTTTCGATCAGGGCGTTCCACTGATCGTGGAGGGTGTCGTTCAGCACCGCGCAGCGCACCACCCGGGCCGCTATCCTGCCGATGGTGGAATGGAGCGCCGCCGGGCCCACCCTGGTCTTGGCAATGGCGCTGACCGTGCCGAGGACCTTGTCGACGTATTTCCTGGTGCGTTCGTGGCCGGCCGCGTACATGCACAGGACGTTGGCCAGGGGCCCCACCTGGGCCGGGGCGCCCTTGAAGGTGGGGGACTTGACCCAGGAGTACTTGCCACCGTCCTCGAAACCGGTGTAGTCGGGAACGGTCTCCTCCTCGTAGGGGTGGCGGTCCCAGCCGCCCTTGTACCAGGAGTGCTTGATGGACTCCTTGACGTTTTTTTCGAAGAATTCGTCCTCAAAACTCTTTATGGGGGTGAAGCTCCCGAGCTTTCCGGCCTCGATGTAACCGCCGGGCAGGGCAAAGTCCGCGCCCCTGGTGTCCATGGGCATGTCCGGGGCGGAGAGGTAGTTGGTCACCCCGGCGCCGTGGCCGGTCCAGTCGGCGTAATAGGCCCCGACCACGGCCACGTCCACCAGGGCCACCTTTTTCACGAACTCGTCGGCCTTGTCCATCAGGGTGCGGATATGGTAGAGCCGCTCCATGTTGAGGGTGTCGGGGCTGTCCGGGTTGATGGGGTTGGCCACCCCGCCCACGGCCACGTTCTGGATGTGCGGGGTCTTGCCGCCGAGCAGGGCCACCACCTTGTTGATCTCCCGCTGGTACTCCAGGGCCTGGAGGTAGTGGGTGGCGGCGAGCAGGTTCACCTCGGGCGGCAGCCTCATGGCCGGATGGCCCCAGTAGCCGCTGCCGAATATGCCGAGCTGGCCGGAGGCGACCAGGGCCTCAAGCCGGTCCCGGGTCGCCTTTATCTCCTCGTAGGTGTTGCGTTTCCAGTCGGAGAGCGATTGCCCCAGCCGGGCCGTGGCCCTGGGATCGGCCTTGAGGGCGGAAACGATGTCCACCCAGTCCAGGGCGCAGAGATGATAGAAATGGACCAGGTGATCGTGAACCCCGTGGGCGCCCATGATCATGTTCCTGATGTACTGGGCGTTCTTCGGCACCTCCATGCCCAGGGCGTTCTCCACCGTACGCACTGAGACCAGTGCGTGCACCGAGGTTCAGACGCCGCAGAACCGCTGGGTGTACAACCAGGCCTCGAGCGGGTCGCGGCCCTGGAGGATGAGCTCGAAACCGCGCCACATCTGGCCCGAGGACCAGGCCTTCTTCACCCTTCCGCCCTCCACCTCGCAGTCGATGCGCAGGTGCCCCTCTATCCTGGTTACCGGATCAATGGTGATTCGCCGCGCCATCAGATATCCTCCTCATCATTTTCGTCCTTCGCGGTCAGGCGGCGGCCGGCCGCGCCCGCCACCAGCAAAAGCCCCACCAGGTAGGGCACCTTCTTGATGTAGTTCCAGGTGAACTGCGGGTATGCCTCCTCCCCTATCCCCGGATTGAACCCGAGAAGCGCGAAAGGCACCCCGGCGAGCAGAAGACACTGGGTCCCGCCCGCCTCGCGCAGGCCGTAGACATGGCGGTGGTATCCGGCCACCCGGTTGCGCGAGAACCGCCCCGAGCCGATCCGGCCCAGGGGGAAGGCGTACTCGCTGCCGGGGGACAGGGTCAGCCGGTGTTCAGCCTCACGCCTGAGCTCGGTCACCGGGCCGAACAGGGACGCGCCGGTGGGGCAGAACTCGCAGCAGGCCGCGTAACCGCCGTCCGGGTAACGGTGGCGGCACAGCTCGCACTTGACTATCCTCGGATCGTTGGTGTCCCAGGTGAACCTCGGCACCCCGAAGGGACAGGCGAGCATGCAGTAACGGCAGCCGATGCAGCGGTCCGGGGCATAGCCCACCACCCCGGTCACCGGGTCCTTGCTCAGGGCCGCCACCGGGCATACCGAGACGCAGGCCGGCTCCACGCAGTGCATGCACTGTCTCTTCACAAAGGAGTAGCCGTCCCTTTCCCGGTCCTTGACCATGCCGGTGCCCTGGCGGTAGACCTTGATGATGTTGACCGTGCGGCCGGAGAGGTCCTCCGGCGCGTCGTGGACCCGGTCGCCCTCGCGGAACTCGTAGGGGATGCCCCGGCCGGGCCGGTGCAGGGGGCCGCCGGGCTCGCTGCTCACCCGCTTGCAGTTGACCATGCAGGACTTGCAGCCGATGCAGAGGGTGGCGTCGTAGAGCAGGCCGACCGCGCCGGGCGGCGCTTCGGCCGCGGATGCGGCCAAGTGCCCGCCGGCCGCGGCCAGGACGGCGGCCGTGGCCGAAAATTTCAGGAAATCACGCCTGGAGCCGGACATCTTCACTCCTCCCCGCTGCCGCCGTCCTTCTTGCCCAGGCTCACCCCGGCGGCAACCGCCGCGGCCCCGACCGCGGCCCCGGCCGCGGCAGCGGCCAGGGTGGAGGCGCCGCGGCCCGGCTCGGGCCTGGCCTTTGCGAACTGGGTGGGCGGAGTGATGTAGAGCGGCCGGGCCGGCTGGAACAGGGGTTCGGCAAAGCCAACCCCCTTCTCGGAGCAGCCGAAACAGGGGTGGCCGATGTTCACCGGCCAGACGCCCACGTCGTTGAAGCGCAGGGTCGGACAGTTGTTGAAGGTCTCAGGCCCCTTGCAGCCGAGCTTGTAGAGGCACCATCCCTTGCGGTGGCCCTCGTCGCCGAAACGCTCGGCGAAACGGCCGGCGTCGAAATGGGGCCGCCGCTCGCAGTTCTCGTGGATGAGGCGGCCGTAGGCGAATTTCGGCCTTCCCTTGCCGTCGAGTTCGGGCAGCTTGCCAAGGGTGAGGTAGTAGAGGACGGTGGAGAGGAAGTTGTAGGGATTGGGCGGACAGCCGGGGATGTTGATCACCGGCTTGTCTTTCACGATCCGGTCAACGCCGGTGGCGCCGGTGGGGTTGGGATCGGCCGAGGGCACCCCGCCCCAGGAGGCGCATGAGCCGAAGGCGATGACCGCTGCCGCCTTGGGCGCGGTCTCCTTCAGGATCTCCACCACCGGCCGGCCGCCAACCTGGCAGTAGATTCCGCCGTCATTGACCGGTATAGCCCCCTCGCAGACGAGGATGAAGCGGCCCTCGTTCTCGCGGATCATCCGCTCGCGGTACTCCTCGGCCTGGAGCCCGGCGCCGCTGTTCAGGGTCTCGGAGTAGTCGAGGGAGACGAGGTCGAGGATCAGGGTGGCCAGGGTGGGGTGATCGGCCCGCAGCAGGGTCTCGGTGCAGCCGGTGCACTCCTGGGCCGAAAGCCAGATGACCGACGGCCGCCGCGGCGAGACCGCGGCCCTGGCGATCCTGGGCCCCATCCGGGCCGGCAAGCCCATGACCGCGGCCATGGCCGTGCAGAATTTGATGAAATCCCGGCGGGAAATCCCCGCCGGAACGCCCCGTCTGCCAGTCAGCCGCACGCTTTTCATGGGCCACCTCCGGATTGGCTCGTGTTTTCACCCGGAAATCAACCTGTCATATTCATGCCCTTGATTGAATCATCCCAAAAACACGAAAGTCAAAAAAAAAATCCTGTCATTTCGTAAAAAATCCATCGTGTATCACTTCCTGCCCCGGATGGGTCAGAAACGCGTCAACCGCAACAGCCCGTCCCAAAAGGCCCCGGCCCGCGCAAATAGCGGATGCGCGGGCCGGGGCGCGGAGCTATAATCTCCGGTCATGAACTCTCCGGAAAACAGGAAACCGCAGGCCTGCCACCTCAGGCGGATCATGGTCGACCGCGCCTGGGCCGGTCATCCGGTGAGCAGGGCGGTGATGGAGCGGGCCGGGGTCCCGGCAACGGTGATCAGCGGTCCCGAAGAGCTTGAAAGGGCGGCCGGGGCGGAAGATTTCGCCCCGGCCCTGAGCCGGGGGAAGACCATCCTGCACCTGACCGGCAACCGGGGCCGCTTCCTCAAGGACTGCCCCGCCACCCGCGAGTACCGCTGCTGCGGCTACCGGGTGCTCAACATCGGCATGAACTGCCCCCTGGACTGCACCTATTGCATCCTCCAGGCCTACCTCAACAACCCCTGGCTGTCTTTCTTCGTCAACCTCGAAGACCTCGAAGCGGAACTCGACCGCGCGCTGGCAAAAGAGGGAATAAAACGCATCGGCACCGGCGAGTTCACCGACAGCCTGGTCCTCGACCGGCTCACCGGCCTCTCCGCCGTGCTGATAAAAAAATTCCGCCGCCATTCCGGGGCACTGCTCGAACTCAAGACCAAGACTGTTGAGGTGGAAAACCTCCTGTCCGTCGATCCCGAAGGCCACTGCCTGGTCTCCTGGTCACTGAACGCGGCAGAGGTGAGCCGGCGGGAAGAGCTCAAGACGGCGCGCCTCGAAGAGCGGCTGGCCGCGGCCGCAAGGGTGGCGGAGAACGGCTACCACCTGGGTTTCCACTTCGATCCGGTCATCCACTATCCCGGCTGGGAGGAGGGCTACCGCCAAACCATAGAACAGCTTTTTTCCTCAGTCCCGGCCGAGAAAATAATCTGGATAAGCGTGGGCGCCTTCCGCTTCCTGCCGGAACTGAAACGGGTGGCCACCCGCCGCTTTCCGGGGTCGGACATCTATTACGACGAGTTCATAACCGGGCTTGACGGCAAGCAACGCTACTTCCGCACCCTGCGCGAGGAATTGTACGACCTGGTCGCAGGCGAAATAAAAAAACGCGCCCACCCGGACACCTGCGTCTACTTCTGCATGGAAAGCGACGAGATCTGGAAACGGGTCATGGGGTTCGCCCCGGAGGAACACGGCGGCCTCGCCGCCATGCTGGACGCGGCCGCGGCCCGGGCGCTTGCGGGCCGGTATGGAAAAACCGGTTTTTTTTTGTTCAGGCGATTATATATTGATGGACCCGTAACAACGGGTCCATCAT